>NZ_JBHMAU010000049.1:0-24455 GCF_042429315.1 Brevibacterium otitidis
CTCGCCCGCGGCTACCGCAACCAGCACAACTACCGCCTCCGCATGCTCCTCGCCGCCGGCGGACTCACCCCATGACCCCCACCGGATGTCCGAAGAGCCCCTTAAGTGTTAGGTTAGGCTCACCCGACCAGAAAGAGTAACGATGACCGCTCACCTCGAGGCGGCCTCGCCCGGCAGCTCGGCTGCCGAGGCCACCCCCGCCGCCGATATCCCCGCACCTGAAGAATCCCCCGCCGAGAAGGACAAGCGCGGCCGGGCCGCCCTGTCCCAGCTACTCGCCCCGGTGTCCGGCCGCCTGCTCATCGGACGCATCCTTGGCGCACTGGCCGGCATCGTGGCCGTCGCCCCCTACGTCGCCCTCGTCGAACTCGGCCGGGCGGTGCTGCCAGCACTCACCGGCGCCCCGATCGACACCGGACATGTGAACACGATCATCTTCTGGATCCTGGCCAGCGTCAGCCTGCAGACGACACTGACCTTCGTCGCCCTGCTCATCACTCATTTCGCCGACCTGCGCTTGAGCGTCATCCTGCGCCAGCGGATCATCGAGCGCATCGCCCGCGCCCCGCTGTCCTGGTTCGGTGAGAACACCTCCGGCCAGGTGCGCAAAGCCGTGCAGGATGACACGAAGGCCCTGCACACGCTCGTCGCCCACGCCCCGGTCGAGCAGATGCTCGCGGTCGTGACCCCGCTCGCTCTTGCCGTCTACGCCTTCATCATCGACTGGCGGCTCGGGCTGCTGGCGATCGCCTCGGTCCCGGTCTACCTCGCGATCCAGGCCTTCACCATGCGCGGCATGGGCGCCAAGACCGCAGCGATGGACACGAAGCTCGGCCATGTCGCCTCGGCGATCGTCGAGTTCTGCGATGGCATCGGCGTCGTCAAGGCCTTCGGCCGCACCGGCGCCGCCCACGAGCGCTACCGCCGCGCCGCCGATGAGTTCAGTGTCTTCTACATGGCCTGGGTCGGCCCGCTCATCCGCATCTCCGCGATCAGCGAAGCGGTCATCAGCGTGCCGGTCCTCATCCTCCTCAACGTCGGCGTCGGCTCACTGCTCGTGACCTCCGGAGCGGTCACCGCCGCCGATGTCATCGCCACCGCGATGATCGCTCTCGTCCTGCCCGCGACCATCCAGACGCTGGGTACCACCGCATGGAACTACCAGACCGCCGGAGCCGCCGCCCTGCGGCTGTCGGCACTCCTGTCGACCGACGAACTCACGACCGTGACGCCGGCTGCGGACTCCGCAGCACCGGCAACCGCCTCAGCCGCGCCCGAGGCGGCGGGCACCGTCCGCTTCGACGGCGTGTCCTTCTCCTATGGCTCAGCCGATGACGCGCCGCTGGCCCTCGATGATGTCAGCCTGACCCTGGAGCCGGGCACCGTCACCGCGCTCATCGGCCGGTCCGGATCGGGCAAGTCGACGTTGGCGCTCATGCTCGCCCGCTTCTACGATCCGGCCGCGGGCACCATCCGCATCGGCGGTGCGGACATCCGCTCGCTGCCGCCTTCCGAGCTGTACCGCAGGGTGTCGTTCGTGCTGCAGGACCCGCAGCTCATCGCCGAGACCATCCGCGAGAACGTCCGCCTGGCTGTCCCCGATGCCGGGGATGCCGCAATCTGGCATGCGCTCGAGCAGGCGCAGATCGCCCCCGAGATCCGCGCACTGCCGAACGGACTCGACACCGTCATCGGCCGTGACACCGAGCTCTCCGGCGGTCAGCAGCAGCGCATCGCCATCGCCCGGGCGCTGCTGGCCGATGCCCCGATCCTCATCCTCGACGAGGCGATGAGCGCCACCGACCCCGACTCCGAGGCCGAGATCCAGCAGGCTCTCACCGGCCTCGTCGCTGGCCGGACCGTCCTCGTCATCGCCCACCGCCCCGAATCGGTCCTCGGCGCCGACCAGATCATCCGCCTCGACCGCGGCCGCATCGCCGAGCGGCTCGCCGGCAGCGCCATCACCGATGACGCCGTCTACACCCTCATGGCCTCCGGAGGTGCCCGTTGATCCCCTTCATCCGCTCTGCCCGCCATCTCATGACCCCTGACGGGCACCGCCGGCTGACCTGGGCGATGATCAGCTCAGCGCTGGCCGGCCTGTGCGAGGCCGCGGCACTGCTCGTCATGCTGCCGCTCATCACCGCGCTGCTCACCGGCGCGCCGTCTGCCGGGCTCGGCTTCAGCGCATGGCTGTGGGTGCTCATCGGCATCGCCGCCGCCGGTGCGATCACCCGCTACGTAGAGGCCAATATCGGCTACCTGGGTGCCGGCGACCTCATCCGCAACGCCCACCGGCTGCTCGGCGACCAGCTGGCCAGACTGCCGATCGGCTGGTTCTCCCGGCAGCGCTCCGGAGAGCTCTCACGCCTGACGACCAGCGAGTTCATGACCGTCGCCTCGGCTGTCGGCCACACCGTCACCGCTCTGATCAGGCAGGTCGCAGCCGTGCTCACAGTCGCCATCGGCACCTGGCTGTGGGACTGGCGCCTGGGTCTCGTCTTCCTCATCAGCGCACCGGTGGCGGTGCTGCTGCTGTGGGGCGGCACCGCGCTCACCCGTGCCGCCCACCGTGTCCAGGCCCCGTCGACGAACGAGGTCTCCTCCCGCATCGTCGAATACGCCGCCTGCCAGCCGGCGCTGCGTGCCGCCGGCCGGGCGGAGTCCTTCACCCCGCTCACCCGCGCCAGCGCCGTCAACGACCGGGCCAGGTTCATCGAGCTGTGGCTGCAGACCGCCGGGCTGCTGCTGAGCAACATCGCCCTGCAGGCCATCGCCGTCGGACTCATCATCGCCACCGCCTGGTTGCTGACCGCCGACCTGCTCACTGCGGTCGCGGCTGTGACCTTCGTCGGCCTCGCCCTGCGTTTCACCCGCAATCTCCAGTCCGCCGCTGAGAGCCTGATGGCCATCTTCCCCGGCCTGCCGCCGATGGAACGGGCCCTAGAGATCATGCAGTCCCCGGTGCGCACCGAACCGCATGACGCCGCCGCGCTGCCGGTGCCCGGCGAGGTCCGTCTCGAGGACGTGAGCTTCAGCTACCGACCTGATGCCCCGGTGCTCACCGGCATCAGCTTCACCGCGGCACCGGCGACGATGACGGCGATCGTCGGGCCTTCGGGTTCGGGCAAGACGACGATCGCCCGGCTCATCGCCGGCTTCTGGCAGGCCGACAGCGGCACGGTCTCCACCGGCGGCACCCCGATCAGTGCCCAGACGACCGAGCAGCTCATGGCCCAGCTGGGCATCGTGTTCCAGGACGTCTACCTCTTCGACGACACCCTCGAAGCCAATATCCGCATCGGCCGGCCCGATGCCAGCGAGGCAGAGATCCGCGAGGCCGCCGACCTCTCCGGTGTCACCGAGATCGCCGGCCGGCTGCCCGGCGGCTGGCAGGCCCGCGTCGGTGAGGGCGGGCGTGCGCTCTCCGGCGGCGAGCGCCAGCGCGTCTCGATCGCCCGGGCGCTTCTCAAGCGGGCGCCGATCGTCCTCTTCGATGAGGCGACAAGCGCACTCGATGCCGAGAACGAAGCCAATGTGCTCGCCAGCATCGACGCCCTGCGGGACCAGTCGTCGACGATCATCGTCATCGCCCACAAGCTCTCGACGATCGCGCGTGCCGATCAGATCATCGTGCTCTCCGACACCGGCACCATCGCCGAGACCGGCACCCATGATGAGCTCTACGCCGCCGACGGCGCCTACCGCCGCTACTGGGACCACCGGCAGCAGGCGGCCGGCTGGCGGCTGACAGGACCCCGCACATGAGCAGGCACACACGGGCTACTCTGGTGCGCATGACGAAGAATAGAGGCCCGGCCCCGCGATTCACCATCGGCGACGCGGTCGCCGCCGCCCTCGACCTCGGCATCGACCAGTTCACGATGGCGCAGGTCGCAGCCCGCCTGTCCGTCACACCGCCGGCGCTCTACCGGATGGTCAGCAGCCGCGAAGAGCTGCTGCGGCTGAGCTTCGCAGCGGTGGCAGCCGAGATGCGCCCGCCGGACCCGCAGCACTCCTGGCAGCAGCAGCTGCGCGATTTCGCTGAAGCGCTGTGGGATCTGTGCGAAGCCCACCCAGGCATGCCGCGGGCCGTCATCGGCACCCCGCACCTGCATGCTGAGGTGTGGGCGCAGCTCGGCCGGTTCGCCGATGCGGTGCAGGCTGCCGGCTGCCCGCTGCCGCGTGAGACCGTCGTCTTCGCCCTCGACTTCCTCGGCGACACCGTCGCGACCACGCATATGAGCATCACTGCGATGCGCAGCCCGAAGGACACCGGAAGCACCGAGCATGCCACCGGCAGTTCACGGTTCATGGCCGAGCCCTCGGCGACCGAACGCGGCTACCTCGAACGCAAGATCGGCTTCATCATCACCGGCCTCGAAGCCGGCTGGTCACCGACCTGAGCAGATGGTCAGACACCCACCGTGCGCGAGGCGGTGGGCACCTCGAGTGCCGATTCGAACCACTCCGACAGTGCGAGCACCCCGCGGTCGTCGAACCGGCGCCCGGCGACCTGCAGCCCGATCGTCCGGCCATCAGCCGTGTACCCGGCCGGCACGGAGGAGGCGGGCTGTTCGGACATGTTGTACGGAACGGTGAACGAGATGTGCTGCATCGGCTGGGTCGCGTCGTTGAACGGCATCGGCCAGTCAGCTGGGAATGCCGCCATCGGTGCGACCGGTGAGAGCACGAAGTCATAGCCTGCCGTGGCTTCGACGGTGCGCCGGCGCATCTCCTGGATCGAGTGGTAGCAGCGCAGCAGCTCTGTCGCCGAGATGTCCTCCCCGGCCCAGCACCACTGGGCGACATAGGGCAGGATCTTCCGCCGGTCGGCATCGTCGAGGGCCTTGAAGTCCGCCCAGGAGCGCACCCGCCAGAACCGGTCGACGTCGACGAGCAGATCCTGGTCCATGAACGGGGTGATCCGCTCGATCGTCGCCCCAGCGCTCTCAAGAACGGCTGCGGCGGCATCGACGGCGGCGGCCACCTCGGGGTCGGTGTCGCTGCCGCACCCGGCATCGGTGTGCACGGCGACTTTCAGCCCGGTGACGTCGAAGTTCTCGTCCCGGTAGCCGGCGTCGGTGGCCGGCAGCTGGGAGTAGTCGCGGTCATCGGGCCGTCCGATGACCTCCATCGCATCGATGACATCGCTCACCCGCCAGGCCAGGGGGCCTGCGCACCGGCCGAGGTAGGGCACTGAGAGCGGCACCCGCCCGAAGCTCGGCTTGAGCGTCGCCAAGCCCAGCCAGGTGCCCGGCAGCCGGATCGACCCGCCGATGTCGGAGCCGATGTGGATTGGCCCATACCCGGCCGCGGCCGCCGCCCCGGCACCAGACGACGACCCGCCGGTGGTCAGCTCCGGGTTCAGCGGTGAGCGGGTGATGCCGTGCCGGGAGGACACTCCGGAGGACAGCATCCCCCAGTCGGGCATGACGGTCGAGCCGAAGAGCACCGCACCGGCCTCGAGCAGCCGGTCGGTGATCGGCGCGTTCTCTTCAGCGACGGTCGGTTCGCCGGCATTGTGCCCACCGGGCATCCCCACCCCGGCCCAGGCGATGTTCTCCTTGATCGTCACCGGCACGCCTTCGAGATCCGAGAGCGGTGTGCCTGCCTGCCAGCGGGCCGCTGATGCCTCGGCTGCCTGCCGGGCGGCGTCGAAGTCGGTGTGCCACAGCGCGTTGATCGTCGGTTCGCATGTCTCGACGCGCTCCTTGACGGCGTCGAGGACTGCGACCGGGTCGGTGCGGCCTGCGGCGTAGGCGGCGCGCAGTTCGGCGGCACTGGCATCGGCGAGGGTGGTGTCCATGGCGGTCCTTCCGTGCCGTCAGCCGGCCCGCTCATGCAGAGCGGCGGCGGGCGTGGGTGTGGCGGCGACGAGTGAAGCAGTGTACTCGTGCTGCGGGTGGTCGTAGATCGAGTCGACGTCACCGGCTTCGACGATCCGGCCGTCTTTCATGACGACGACATCCGAGCACAGGTGGCGGACGACCCCGAGGTCGTGGGAGACGAACACAAGGGTGAGCTCGTAGTCGTCGACGAGGTCGGTGAGCAGGTTGAGCACCTGGGCGCGGACGGAGACGTCAAGCGCGGAGACCGGTTCATCGGCGACGAGGATGCGCGGCCGGCACACGAGGGCACGGGCGATCGAGATGCGCTGCCGCTGCCCGCCGGAGAACTGGTGCGGATACCGGGTGCGGCTGTCAGCATCAAGGCCGACGGCTTCGAGCATCTCGACGACCTTCTCCTGCCGCTGCCCGGCCGGCGCACCCATCGCCACCAGTGGTTCGGCGACGATGTCGGCGACGGTCATGCGCGGATCGAGGCTGGCGAACGGGTCCTGGAAGACGATCTGCAACTCCTCGCGCATCGCCCGCAGCTGCGCATGACTGGCCTGGCCGATCTCACAGTCCCCGACCCGCACATACCCACTGGTGAGCGGCTCGAGGCCGGAGAGGATCCTGAGCAGCGTCGACTTCCCGGAACCGGATTCGCCGACGATCCCGAACCGCTGCCCGGCCCGGATGCTCAGCGACACATCGGTGAGCGCATCGACGGTGTCTGCTCTGCTGAACAGCCCGGACTTCGTGCGCTGATAGGTCTTGTGCAGGCCCTCGATCTCGATGAGCGGCGCCTGCTCCCCCGCTGCCTGTTCCCCCGCCGCGTCTCGTCCGGCTGCGGTGGCCGTTCCCGAGGAGGTGGTGACGTTCCGTGCGCGGGTGCCCTCCGCCTCGGGCGCGGTGGCACGCGGGTGCCCGAGCCGGGCGGCGTCGTAGACGCGGGCGGTGGCGATGGTGAACAGGCGCCCGTCGTCGTCGGTGGCGGTGAGGTCGGAGGCGGCGAGCAGCCCGCGGGTGTAGTCGTGCTGCGGGTCGGTGAAGATCTGCTCGGCGGGCCCGGCCTCGACGATCTCGCCTTTGTACATCACCATGACCTTCTCGCACACACTGGCGACGACGGCCAGATCATGGGTGATGAACAGCAGGCCCGTATCCGAGGTGGTGACGGCGTTCAGCACGAGGTCGAGGACCTGCCGCTGGACGGTGACGTCAAGCGCGGTGGTCGGCTCATCGCAGATGAGCAGCTGCGGGTCGTTGGCCAGTGCCATCGCGAGCATCACCCGCTGCCGCTGCCCGCCGGAGAGCTGGTGCGGATACGCCCGGGCGGTCGCCGGCGGGTCGGGCAGCTGGACAAGGCCGAGGAGGTCGATCGCGCGCTTCGCGGCCTCAGGTTTGGACTGGGTGCGGTGGATGCGCATGACCTCGGCGACCTGGGCGCCGACGCGCATGAGCGGGTTGAGGGCGCTCATCGGCTCCTGGAAGACCATGCTCATGTGCATCCCGCGCAGCCGGGCGATCTGCTGATCGGAGCGTGCAAGCAGGTTGCCGTCGGTGCCGGCCAGGGTGATCGAGCCGGTGGCGGTGAGCTCCTCGGGCAGCAGTCCCATGACCGCGGAGGCGGTCAGCGATTTCCCGGACCCGGATTCGCCGATGAGCCCGACCCGCTCACCGGGGGCGATCGCAAACGTCGTCGGGTGCACGAGCGTGGTCCGGCTGGTGCTGATGGACAGGTCGGTGACCTCAAGCAGGCTGCGCTGGCTCGTCGTGGTTGGCTCGGTGTGGGCGCTGGCGTGGGCGGGCATCAGTCACGTCCCTTCAGCTTCGGGTCGAAACGGTCGCGCAGCCCGTCGCCGAGCAGGTTGAACCCGAGCACCGCCGCAGCGATGCAGAGGCCCGGCCAGAGCGCGAGCATCGGATGCGAGGACAGGTACTGCTGTGACTCCTGCAGCATCCGGCCCCATGAGGGGATCGGCGGCTGGGTGCCCAGGCCGAGGAACGACAGCCCGGCCTCGGCGAGGATGGCGAGGGCGAAGGCGACGGAGGCCTGCACGATGACCATGCCGGCGATATTGGGCAGCACGTGGACGAGGGCGATCGCACCGATCCGCCGGTTGGCCGCCCGGGCGGCCATGATGTACTCAGTGCTCATCACCTGCAGGGTCCCCGAGCGGGCGACGCGGGCGAAGCCGGGGATCGAGGCGATGCCGAGGGCCACCATCGCCGGGCCGGTGCCGGGGCCGAACACGGCAGAGAAGACGATCGCCAGCAGCAGCGCGGGGAAGGCCAGCAGCAGGTCGTTGCCGCGCATGATGAGCCCGGACAGCCAGCCGTAGGGCGTCATGCCGGCGAGCACTCCCAGCGGCACCCCGATGAGGGCGGCGATCGCCACGGAGACGACGCCGACGAGCAGAGTGATGCGCGCACCGTACATGATCCACGTGAAGGTGTCGCGGCCGTAGCGGTCGGTGCCGAGGAGGTGGTCGGCGGACATGCCCTGCAGGCGGTCGGCCGGCATCGCCTGGGTGGGGTTGTACGGCGTCCACACAAAGGAGACGAGCGCCATGAGGATGACGATGCCGATGAGGATGAGACCGATCGTCAGCGAAGCATCGGCTTTGAACCGGCGGCTGGCGACGAGGCTGGTGGTCATGCGGCCCTCCTGACGCGCGGGTCGAGGACGGTGTAGAGCAGGTCGACGATGAGGTTGAGGAGCAGCACGAGCACGACGAGCACCATGACGATGCCCTGGACGGTCACGAGGTCGCGGTTGGCCACAGCCCGGACGAGTTCGGATCCCATGCCGGGGATGACGAAGACCTGCTCGATGACGACGGCGCCGATGAGCATCGTCGCCAGCTGGATGCCGGCGACGGTGACGACGGGGATGGCGGCATTGCGCAGCCCGTGGCGCACAAGCGCCTGCGTCTTCGTCAGGCCCTTGGCACGCGCGGTGCGCAGGAAGTCCTCGCGCATCACTTCGAGCACGGCTGAGCGCACATAGCGGGTGAGGATCGCCGCCTGCACGAGTGCCAGCGCCAGCACCGGCAGTGCGAGCCGGGCGAGGAACCTACCGAGGCCTTCGATCGGGGCGGCCCAGCCGCTGGAGGGGAACCAGCCGAGACCGAGCGAGAAGATCATGATGAGGATGATCGCCGCGAGGAAGTTCGGCACGGCGATGCCGAGCTGGCTGGCCGCTGAGATGACGGTGCCGAGCGTGCGCTTCTGGAATACCGCGGCCAGGGAGCCCAGCGGGACTGCGATCAGCAGCGCGACCGCCATCGAGGCGATGACGATGATGAGGGTGACCTGGATGGAGTCGGCGATGACCGGGGTGATCGGCGCCCGGGTGACGTACGAGGTGCCGAAGTCACCGGTGACGACTCCGCCGATCCAGTCGAGGTACTGCACGAACCGCGGCCGGTCGAGGCCGTATTTGCGCTCGAGCTGGGCCACCGCCTCGGGCGTGGCGTTCGTGCCCAGGGCGACTTGGGCAGCGTTGCCGGGCAGCACCTGCATGAGCAGGAACACCACGACCGAGGCGACGAGGGCGGTGAGGACGAACTGGAGCAGCCGACGGATGAGGTATGCGGCCACGAGCTCACTTCCAGGAGAGGGTGGCGATCGGGAAGGCGTCGGACACGAAGTTCTCCGGCAGCCCATCGACCTGCGCGTCGGCGACGATGAGGTTGGGGAACAGGAAGAGGAATCCGGCGGCGGCGTCCTCGGTGATGGTCCGGGCGACGTCCTTCATGCCGGAGATGTACTCCTCCTCACTGCCGGTGTCGGCCTTCTTCACCGCATCCTCGATGTGCGAGTAGTCGTAGCCGGTGTAGTAGTCCGGGCCGAACACGGTGAGCATGTCGTTGGCCTCAACATGGTTGATGATCGACATGTCGTATTCGTGGTTGGTGAAGGTCTTCTCCAGCCACACCGCCGGGAACTCCTGCGTTTCGATCGTCGCCTTGAGGCCGGCGGCCTCCAGCTGGGAGGCGACGATCTCCGCCGAGGCGGTGGCATACGGCAGGTTCGGCACCGTGAAGTTGATGCTCTCACCTTCGATTCCGGCCTCGGAGACGAGCTCCTTGGCCTTGTCGAGGTCGTGCGGGAACACATCGGTGAGGTCCTCGTAGTACGGGGAGGTCGGCGGCACCATACCGCCGATGAGCGTGCCGTAGCCGCCCCAGGCGGTGTCGATGATCGCCTGCTCATCGATCGCGTAGAGCACCGCCTCGCGGGCCTTCTGATCGGAGAAGACGCCCTCAGCGTTGTTCATCGACAGCACGACCTCGCCGTTCGTGGTGCCTTCGACGACCTGGTACTCGTCCGGGGACTCGAAGTCGCCGGCCAGCTCCGGGGCCTGGAGGCTGGCGAGCACATCGACTTCGCCGGACTTCACGGCGTTCACCGCCGCGACCGGGTCCTTGTAGTACTTGAAGGTCACTGTCTCGAGCTTCGGCGCCTCACCCCAGTAGTCGTCCCGGGCGGAGTAGACGATCTCCTGACCGCGGGTGAAGGACGACACCTCGTACGGGCCGGTGCCCACAGCCTCATTCGCCAGATCGCTGACAGCGTCTTCGCTGAACACCGCACCGACCGCGCTGGCCAGGTCGTAGAGCCACACATTCGAGGGATCCGACAGCGTGATCTCGACCGTCTGGTCATCCGGGGTGGTGATCTCGTCGATGACGGCCATCTTCGCTTTGAGCCCGTTGGTCCAGGCATCGGAGTTGACGCGGTCGTAGGAGAACTTGACGTCCGAGGAGGTCAGCTCATCGCCGTTGGAGAAGGTCACGCCGTCCTGCAGGTGGAAGGTGTAGGTGGCGCGGTCCTCGGAGATGTCCCACGACTCAGCCAGCGCCGGCTGCAGCTCGCCGTCCTGGTCGATGCGCACAAGCGATTCGTAGACGTTCTCCATCAGCGCCTGCGGGATCGCCGCGCCGCCGGTGGTGGTGAAGTCGAGATTGGCCGGTTCAGCGGTGTGCGCGACGACCATATCGGTGCGCGCTTCATCTTCTGCGGAGCTGTCGGAGCCGGCACCTGCGCTGCAGGCGGTGGCGGTGAGCGCGACGGCAGCCAGGGTTGCCGCCGAGGCGGTGAGTCGTAACGTCATTGTTCCCTCGAATCATCAATGCGCTAGTCAGCGGTTTGCTGATCTGCAGATACCTTAACGGACGATGTGAGGCGACTCTCACGATGTCTCACAGTGTGTCCATTCCACACCCGGACTGCTGTGCTGTCCTGTCGACCCGCCGTTCCCGAGGCGGTGGGCGCCTGCCGCGGCCCTGTCCGGGATACGATATGGCAAGGTAGCAGCCGCTGCGCCCAGCCGCCTCCCCTGTCCCCGTCCCCTGCTCCCGAGGTCCCGCCCATGGCTCCCTGGATCCGCTCCTCGCCCATCCTCGCGTTCGCGGTGCTGACATATCTGGGGTCATGGATCCTCTGGAGCCCGTGGTGGCTGGCCGCCAACGGTGTGGGGCTGCTGCCCTATGAGCTGCCGTTCGGGGCAGTTGCACTCACCAATCAGCTCGGGCTCTTCGGCGGTCCCTTGGCAGCCGGGCTCATCGTCACCGGCTGCTGCCGCGGCCGGGCGGGCCTGCGCCGCTTCGGTGCCACGTTCGTGCAGTTCCGGGCGGCCGGCCGCTGGTACGCGCTCGCCCTCATCGGCATCCCGCTGGCTGTTGCGATCGGATATGCGCTCACCGGCGGGTTCGGAGCCTCTGCCGAGCAGATCGATGCGGTGCTGCTGGGAGCGCTGGCCGGCAACTTCCTCATCTATCTGCTCGGCGGTCCGCTGCAGGAGGAGCCGGGCTGGCGCGGAGTGGCGCTGCCGCTGCTGCAGCACCGGCATCATCCGCTCACCGCAGCGCTCATCCTCGGAGTCCTCCACTGCTTCTGGCATGCGCCGCTGTTCACCACCGCCGAATGGAACACCGCCCGCTCGAGCGCAGAGGACTACATCGCCTATCTGCTGCTCGTCCTCGCGCTCACGGTCGTGCTCTCGTGGCTGTTCACCGCCTCGGGCGGTTCGGTCGTGCTCGCAGTCCTCGGACACAACAGCCTCAACTGGGCGATGCTCGCCGCCGGCGTTCTCACCGGCGCACCGGCGACGAACTGGCCGGCAGCGATCGGTCTGGCTGTGCTCGCCGCGGCAGCCATCGGCATCACCCGCGGCCAGCTCGGCCACGACCCGGCCGCCCCTGCTGACCCGTTCGGACTGCTGCGCAGCGGTCAGTGACCGAGGCTGGCCGCTGAGCGGTGCCGGTCAGTGACTGGGCCGTCAGTGACTGAAGCGGTCAGTCGGCCCGGTCGGCGAGCTTCTGCGCCAGGGCCCGGAGCGCCTGACCGCGGTGGGAGATCGCGTTCTTCTCCTCAGCACTCAGCTGCGCGGTCGTGACCGCATAACCATCGGGGTAGAAGATCGGGTCGTAGCCGAATCCGTGTTCGCCCACCGGTTCCCGGCCGAGACGGCCGCGCATCTGTCCTTCGGCAAGCACCACCTCGGGTTCGGTGCCGCCGCGCGGGTCGACGAACACGCCCGCACAGCGGAAGGCAGCCTGCCGGTGCTCATCGGGCACATCGGCCAGCTGCGCGAGCAGCAGCTCGTAGTTGGCGACATCATCGCCGTGTCTGCCCGACCAGCGGGCGGAGAAGATCCCCGGCGCCCCGCCGAGCACCTCGACGGCCAGACCGGAGTCGTCCGCGATCGCCGGCAGCCCGGTGTGGGCGGCCGCTGAGCGGGCTTTGAGCTCAGCATTGGCTGCGAAGGTCACGCCGTCCTCGACGACCTCGGGCAGGTCGACGTCAGCGGCGGTGAGCACGGTGATCGGCCGGTTGAGGGCGGTGCGCAGGATCTCGTCGAGCTCTGCCCGCTTGCCCTCATTGCGGGTGGCGATGACGATGCGGTCGAACATGCTGGTTCCCTCTTCCTGTGCAGGCCGCGTCTCAGCGGCGCGGGGCGGCGAGCGCCTCGCGTTGCAGCTCGCTCAGGCGCGCGCATCCGGTCTCGGCGAGGTCGAGCAGCGTGTTGAGCTCGCTGCGGTCGAAGGCCTCCTGCTCGGCGGTGCCCTGGATCTCGACGAAGCGGCCGGAGCCGGTCATGACGACGTTCATGTCCGTATCGGCGGCGGAGTCTTCGACATAGGGCAGGTCGAGGACCGGCTGCCCGTCGACGATGCCGACGCTGATCGCAGCGACTGAGTCCGTCAGCGGCTCGGCGGCGGCCGGGATCCAGCCGCGGGATCGGCCGGTGTCGATCGCATCGGCCAGTGCCACATAGGCTCCGGTGATCGCGGCGGTGCGGGTTCCGCCGTCGGCTTGGAGGACATCGCAGTCGAGCTGGATGGTGTTCTCCCCCAGCTTCTCCATGTCGACGACCGCGCGCAGCGCCCGGCCGATGAGCCGGGAGATCTCATGCGTGCGCCCGCCGATCCTGCCCTTGACGGATTCGCGCGGGCTGCGGTCGTGGGTGGCGCGCGGCAGCATCGCGTACTCGCCGGTCACCCAGCCGAGTCCGGAGTCCTTCCGCCAGCGCGGCACACCTTCGGTCAGCGACGCAGCGCACAGCACGCGGGTGTCGCCGAACTCGATGAGCACACTGCCTTCAGCGTGGGTGAGCCAGTCGCGGGTGATGCGCACCTGGCGCAGTTCGTCGTGGGCGCGGCCATCAGGGCGGGTCATGGGGTCTCCTTCTTCCGTTCGCGGGCCTGCCTGCTCAGCGGTCCGGCCGCTGCGCAGCGCTTCAGCCTGCGCAGCGCTCCTATCGCTCAGCATCTCCGTCACTGCCACCAGGCTATCGCTGCCGCACGTGTCGTTACAGCTGCCAGGTGTTGCCGGGGCGGGCCAGCTCGATCGGCCCGGAGAACTCGCCGGCGGCCTCAGCGCGGACCATCCCCGCATCGGTCCACGGCGGAATGTGGGTGAGCACGAGGTTCTTCACACCGGCGGCATCGGCAACCCGGCCGGCGCGCAGGCCGGTGAGGTGGATGCCGCGGGCTGCGTCGCGGTCCTCCTGGAACGCCGCTTCGCAGATGAAGACATCGGCATCGCGGGCAGCGTCGACGAGGCCTGCGCATTCATCGCTGTCACCGGAGTAGGTGATGACATTGCCGTCGGGATCTTCGAAGCGCAGCGCATAGGCCTCGACCGGATGCTCGACGAGGAACGCGGTGACCGTCACCGGCCCGATCGCGAACGACGCCCCCGGCGTCAGGCCGTGGAAGGAGAACACGGTCGAGAGATCGGTCGGATGCGACTGCCCGGCCACCGGGCTGAGTCCCGGCTCGGTGTGGTAGGCCGCGGCCAGGCGCTCATGGGTGCCGGCCGGACCCCAGACGGGCAGGGAGGCGCGGATCGCACCGGTGTCCGTGTGAGCGTCACCGCAGTTGAAGTACTTGGGGTCGTAGCTGCGGTAGACGTAGAGGCCGGTGACGTCGAGGCAGTGGTCCGGGTGCAGGTGCGAGAGCACAACGGCGTCGATGCCGGAGGGGTCTGCGTAGTTCTGCAGGGTGCCGAGCGCCCCGGAGCCCAGGTCGATGACGATCCGGTACTCCCGGTGGTCGACGCTGGCCTCGAGCAGATAGCAGCTGGCAGCCGAGGCGGGTCCGGCGAAGGATCCCGAGGTGCCGATCGCGGTCAGTCGCATCATGCTGGTGTTCCTCCTGAAACTTGCATCATCGCGTCATCAGGCATCATTGCCGCTGTCCTCTCCCCCGGCGCCGAGGTGCGACAGCAGGATCGTCGTCAGCCGCTCCTGCGCCCAGGTGAGGAAGTCGTAGACGGTGAGCATCGTCGCCTGCTGGTCGTCGAGCTCAGCAGCGGCCTCGCGGGCGTAGAGCTCCTCGACATCGGATTCGCTGGCCATGCTCATGCGGGTGGCGAGCACGAGACGGACGTCGTTGAGGGCCATCGACCAGGCGCGGGTGTGCGCCTCATCGAGTTCGATCCGCCCGGTCAGCGACAGGTCGTAGAGCGCAGTGCGGATATTGGCGAGCTTCGATTCGCGCAGATCGTGTTCGGTCAGTCGGCGGAACTCCGCTGAGCGCTCGGCATCGTCGCCGTCGACATCGGGCAGCAGCCGCAGCACTGCCGGGTCCTCGGGCCGCTCCGTCGTCGAGATGCCCACCAGTCGGGCCAGGTCGTCGTCGCTCAGCCCGCCGTCTGCAGAACCGGCACGGCCCTCCTCGGCCACCCCCGCCTCGGGCGCGGGGTCCGCGTCCTCGACCGGCATGCCGAGCGAGTCGAGCTCACCCTCGCCGCCGAGCATGACGGCGACATCGGAGAGCAGGGAGCGGAAGATGTGGCGCTCCCCCGGTTCGAGGTCGAGCACTGCGAAGGCGCGCGCCGCGGAGTGGATTCTCATCAGCTGTCCTTCCGGCTCACGCGTCTCCGCCGGACGGGGCGCGGCGACAGGTCGCCCACAGGCCGAAGCTGTGCATGGCGGCGGTGTCGCGCTCCATCTGCTCGCGGCTGCCGGTGGCCACGGTGCTGCGGCCCTGTTCGTGGACCTCCATCATGAGCTTCTCCGCCTTCGCCCGCGAGTAGCCGAAGTAGCTTTGGAAGACGTAGGTGACGTAGCTCATGAGGTTGACCGGATCGTTCATGACGATGCACACCCAGGGCTCATCCGGCCGAGTCTCCTGCAGAGTCTCAGCCTGGGGATCGATCACCGCTTGGGATGTGTCGCCTGTTGACATCACGCCATTCACTGTAGGCGAACACAGCGTTCACCCAGTAATCCTGCAGTGCTTTATCATCGTTCCTATGAGTGATCTCACACCGGCTTCCCCACAGGGCTCCGGCCCGTTCCGGCCCTCGACAGCACTGCTGACCGACCATTACGAACTCACGATGCTGCAGGCTGCGCTCGACTCGGGCACCGCGCACCGCCGCAGCATCTTCGAAGCCTTCGGCCGCCATCTGCCCGCCGGCCGCCGCTACGGAGTGGTCGCCGGCACCGGCCGGATCCTGGAGATGCTCGCCGACTTCCGGTTCACCGCTGCGGAGCTGCGGTTTCTGGAGTCCACGCATGTCGTCGATTCGACAACGCTCGACTGGCTGGCCGACTTCCGGTTCTCCGGCGACATCCGCGGCTATGCCGAGGGCGAGGTGTACTTCCCCGGCTCACCGCTGCTGACGGTCGAGTCGACCTTCGCCGAGGCGGTGGTGCTGGAGACGATGATCCTCTCGGCGCTCAACTACGACTCCGCTGTCGCCTCTGCGGCCTCACGGATGAGCCGGGTCGCCGGCATCCGTCCGTGCGTCGATATGGGTTCGCGGCGCACCCACGAGCAGTCGGCCATCGCCGCCGCCCGAGCCACGGTGGTCGCCGGCTTCGCCTCGACTTCGAATCTGGAGGCCGGCCGCCGCTACGGGCTGACGACCGTCGGCACCGCTGCCCACTCCTTCACCCTCATCCACGACACCGAGCGGGAGGCCTTCGAAGCGCAGGTCCGCTCCCTGGGCACCGACACGATCCTGCTGCTCGACACCTATGACGTCGATCAGGCGCTCACCACCGCGATCGAGGTGGCCGGCACGAACCTCGGCGGCGTGCGCCTCGACTCCGGCGATCTGGGCATCCAGGCGGCCGAGGTGCGGGAGAAGCTCGATGCGCTCGGTGCTCTCAACACCCGCATCACGGTCACGAGCGACCTCGATGAGTATGCGATCGCCGGTCTGGCCGCTGCTCCCGTCGACGCCTATGGCGTCGGCACGCGTGTGGTGACCGGCTCCGGCGCCCCGACCGCCAGCCTCGTCTACAAGCTCGTCGCTCACAGCAGCGAGTCCGGCGACTGGGTCTCCGTGCAGAAGAAGGCCTCCGGGAAGTCCTCGACCGGCGGGATGAAAGAGGCCGCCCGCATCATCGACGGGTCGATCGCCGTCGAAGAGGCGATCGGCATCCCGCACCTGGAGCTGCCCGATGATCTTGAGGCCCGCCCTCTGCAGGTGCCGATGGTCACCGCCGGTGAGATCGACGATTCCTTCACCGGTCCCGAGGGGGTCCGCCGTGCGCGTGAACGTCACGCTGCGTCGATGGCTGAGCTGCCGCGCACCGCGCACCGCCTGCAGGCCGGCGAACCGGCGATCCCGACCGTCTTCTACGAAGCCTGACCCAGGTTCACGGGGCGCGCCCCGCGACCGTCGGCACCCCGCGAGCCAGCGCCCCGCGGCTGTCAGCGCCCCACAGGTCAGCGGCGGCCGACGAACCAGCCCTGCAGCTTGGCGATGCGCGCCTGGATCTGCGCCCGGCTGGCTTCGGCCACCGGCGGGCCGCCGCAGGCTTTGCGCAGGTCGACATGGATTGCGGCATGCGGTTTGCCGGTGCGCCTGGCCCAAGCACCGACCATCGTCTGCAGCTTGCTGCGCTCCTCCTTCAGCAGCCGGTGATCGTGCTCGGCGATCTCAGCTGCCGGCGCCTCCGCGGCCTGCTGGCGTGCACCGGCACGTGCACGCCGTTTCGTCTGCTCGGCCTGGCGGGTGCGCAGCAGCTCGGCGACCTGATCGGGTTCGAGCAGCCCGGGGATGCCGATGAAGTCGAGTTCGTCCTCCGAGCCGATCGTGCCGCCGGCGCCGAACTCACCGCCGTCGAAGAGCACCCGGTCGAAGGAGGCCTGCGAGTCGAGCGCCTCATAGGAGCCGAAGAGATCATCCGAGGCTGATTCGCCGGCATTGGCCTCGGCGAGCGCATCGTCGTCGAGGAGGATCTCGCCATCGTCCTCGTCCGACTTGCGGTCGAGCGCGTGATCGCGCTGAAGCTCGAGCTGATTGGCCAGGGCAAGGAGGATCGGAACGGAGGGCAGGAAGATCGAGGCGGTCTCACCTCGGCGGCGGGCGCGCACAAAGCGGCCGATCGCCTGGGCGAAGAACAGCGGCGTCGAGGACGAGGTCGCGTAGACGCCGACGGCCAGGCGCGGCACGTCAACGCCTTCGGAGACCATCCGCACGGCGACCATCCAGCGGCGGTCGGAATGCTGGAACTCTTCGATCCGCTTGGACGCGCCCTCCTCATCGGAGAGCACGACGGTGACCGGTTCGCCGCAGATCTCGCGCAGCTGCTTGGCATAGGCGCGGGCGACCTCCTGGTCGGTGGCGATGACGAGACCGCCGGCGTCGGGAACGCTGCGGCGAACCTCGGACAGGCGCAGGTCAGCGGCCTTGAGCACGGCGGGGATCCACTCGCCCTTCGGGTTGAGCGCGGTGCGCCAGGCTTGGGCGTGGATGTCCTTGGTCGCCTCCGCACCCAGGATCGCCGACATCTCCTCGCCGGCCTTCGTCCGCCAGCGCATCTCCCCGGAATACGTCATGAACAGCACCGGGCGCACGACGCCGTCCTTGAGCGCCTGGGCGTAGCCGTAGGTGTAGTCGGCCCGCGAGGTGCGGATGCCCTCCTCATCGGGGACGTATTCGACGAACGGGATCGCCGCAGTGTCCGAGCGGAACGGCGTACCGGTCAGGGCGAGCCGGCGCCGGGCGGGGCTGAACGCCTCGCGCACGGCATCACCCCAGGACAGCGCGTCACCGGCATGGTGGATCTCGTCGAGGATGACGAGCGTGCGGGCTGCGGCAGTGCGGTTGTGGTGCAGCACCGGCTTGGCGGCCACCTGCGCATAGGTGACGGCCACCCCGTGGAACTCCCGGCCGTGCCGGCCCTGGGAGTTCTTGAAGTTCGGGTCGAGGCGGATGCCCACCCGGGAGGCGGCATCGGCCCACTGGGTCTTGAGGTGTTCGGTGGGGGCGACGACGGTGATCCGGTCGACTTTGCGTTCGGCCAGCAGTTCGGCGGCCAGACGCAACGCGAAGGTCGTCTTGCCGGCGCCGGGGGTCGCGACGGTGAGGAAGTCGCGCGGCTCCGTGGCGAAATAGCGTTCCAGGGCCTCAGCCTGCCAGGCACGGAGCTTGCCTGCCGTTCCCCACGCGGCACGTTCGGGAAAGGCTGGTGAGAGGTGTTCTGCGGCTGAAGTTCCTGGGATCCGAGTCGGACCCGACATCTACTCCTGCGGTCCTTCAGGCATCGATTCGTAGATCTCCTTGCACTTCGGGCAGACCGGAAAGCGCTCGGGGTCGCGGGAGGGAACCCACACTTTCCCACACAGCGCGATGAGCGGCGTGCCAGTCACCATGGATTCCATGATCTTGGCCTTCGGCGCGTAGTGCGAGAACCGCTCGTGATCGCCGGGCTCAGCAAGCTGGTCCTGTGTCTGGCGCTCGATTGTGGCGGCGCCACCGGTTGCGGGCATCGTCTCGGACATAGCCACCATTCTAGCGCCGGCGGCTGACTAGACTAATCGGCATGGCCCACAGTGATGCTGAGCTCACCTTTCCTCCCGCCGCCGAGGCGCCGGCTGGCGAGGGTCTCATCCGCACCTACCGGCAGACCGCCGGGCAGATGGTCCGGCCGGTGGCGGTGGTGGCGTGTCTGCGCGGCCGGCAGCCGCATGCCATCACCGTCGATTCGTTCCTCGATGTCTCCTATGATCCGCCGACGATGGCCGTGAGCGTGTACTCCGGATCGCGGATGATGGAGTCCCTCGACATCGCCGATGCGATGACGATCAGCGTGCTCGCAGCCGAGCAGAAGAACATCGCCCAGTGGCTCGGTGAGCCCGGCCAGCCGCTCTACGGGCTGCTCGACACGGTGCCCACTGCCGCGGCCCCGTCCGGTGTGCCCTATATCCGCGGGGCTGCTGCTGTGTTCGACTGCCGGATCGTCGACTGCCTCGAGGTGGCGACGCATACGCTCGTCGTCGGCGAGGTGCTCACGTGTGCGGAGAGAGCAGGCGCGCGTCCGCTGGCACGCTGGCAGGACGGCTACGGCACGGCCACCGGCCGCGGCTGATCGCGCAGCCCGCGGCTGATCGGGCGGTGGCTGAGCAGACAGCGCGGCTGATCGGGCGGTGGCTGAGCAGACAGCGCGGCTGATCACACAGCGCCGCTTCCCGCCTGGCTCAGACGACGCCGATGCTGTGCATCGCCTGGGCCACCCGGACGAAGCCGGCGATATTCGCACCCGTGACGAGGTCGCCGGGGTGACCGTACTCCTCGGCGGCGGCGGCGCAGCGTTCGTGGATGCCGGTCATGATCTCATCGAGCTTGTGCTCGGTGTAGTCGAAGTCCCAGCTGTCGCGTGAGGCGTTCTGCTGCATCTCCAGGGCGCTCGTGGCCACACCGCCGGCGTTGGCTGCCTTGCCGGGGCCGAAGAGGACCTTGTTCTCACGGAAGATCCGCACCGCTTCCGGCGTGCACGGCATGTTTGCGCCTTCGGCGACAACACGCACACCGTTGTCGACGAGCATCTGCGCGGAATCGCCGTTGAGCTCGTTCTGCGTGGCACACGGCAGAGCGATATCGGTCTTGATCGACCAGATGTTGCCGCCGTCTTCGTACTTGGCGCTGGCACGGCGTTCGGCATACTCGCTGATGCGGGCACCCTCGACGAGCTTGACCTGACGCAGCAGAGCGATGTCGATGCCGCGGGGGTCGTGGACGTAGCCGGAGGAGTCGGATACACCGATGACGGTGGCGCCGAGCTCCTGTGCCTTCTGCGCAGCGTGGATGGCGACGTTTCCGGAACCGGAGACGACAGCCGAGCGGCCTTCGATCGTCCGGTTGGTCTCCTTGAGCATCTCGCGTACGAAGAACACCGTGCCGAAGCCGGTGGCTTCGGTGCGGACCATCGAGCCGCCGTAGCTCAGTCCCTTGCCGGTGAGCACGCCGGCCTCATAGCGGTTGGTGATGCGCTTGAACTGGCCGAACAGGAAGCCGATCTCCTGTTCGCCGACGCCGATGTCACCGGCTGGCACATCGGTGTACTCGCCGATGTGGCGGTAGAGCTCAGTCATCATCGACTGGCAGAAGCGCATGATCTCCAGGCGCGACTTGCCCTTGGGGTCGAAGTCGGATCCGCCCTTGCCGCCGCCGATCGGCATGCCGGTGAGTGCATTCTTGAAGGTCTGCTCGAAGCCCAGGAACTTGATGATCCCGGAGCTGACCGTCGGGTGGAAGCGCATGCCGCCCTTGTAGGGGCCGAGAGCGGAGTTGAACTCGACGCGGTAGGCGCGGTTGATCTGCACGTCGCCGTTATCGTCGAGCCACGGGACGCGGAAGATGATCTGACGTTCGGGTTCGCACAGCCGCTCAACAGCAGCGAAGGCGAGGTACTCGGGATGCTTGTCGACAACGGAGCCGAGCGAGTGGAGCACTTCGTGCACGGCCTGGTGGAACTCGGACTCGCCTGGGTTGCGGCGCAGCACAGTGTCGAACAGAGGCTGGAGATTCGGGTGCAATGACATGAGTCGATTGTAAGTGCTCAGTGGGAGCGCCCACGCAATGGGTCAGATCGTGGCCGAGGAGTCATCTGCAGTTCACAGAAGCGTGCAGCCCCGCGGCTGTCTGGCGAGCAGAACGCCGCGGGGCTGTGCAGCAGGCATTGCACGAGGACGCCCAGCTTCGGCCGGTGGGAATGTGTGCAGAGAGCAGGCAGACGACGCTCAGGAGCGTCGGCCGCAGGCAGCTGCTAGAAGTACTCCTTGATGTACTCCTCAGAGCCGATGCCGACCGAGTCGAAGTGCTCGGCCTTGGCAGCATCTTCTGCGAGGTACTCGAGTTCTTCTCCATCAGCATCGGAGGCCTTTGCCTCTTCATACTCGTCGCTCGCCGTTTGCAGGGCGACGGGCTGCCACACGGAGAGCCCGAGCTTCTCGCAGACGTACCCCGCGGGGGCTTCGTCGTCGCAGACCTCAGCGTCGCCGTTGAGTTCCTGCAGCAGCTCAGCACACGTGACGGCGTTCATCTGGGACAGATTGTGTTCGTTCCAGACGACGTCGACGCCGTCTTTCTTCGGGTTCGTGGCGAATTCGAGGAAGTGGACGCCGTTCTCGCCGATGTGCACCTGGACAGCGCAGACGTGGAACAGAAGGGTCTCCTCGCTTGGATGGTTCTCAGGCTGGCCGAGGACTGCGCAGACCTGATCGGCGCTGTCACCGAAGCGAACGGTGCCCTCACCGTAGGGCGCCTCGAAACGAGCACCGTCGAAGGAGGTCAGAGTGATAGACAACATGAGTGCGTCCTTTCGGATGCAGGATCATGCGCCCAGTGCGCGGAGCGATCGGTGAAATCAACGTACCGCAGAAGAGGGAAATGTGCGTGAACTCCGCGTGAAAACGGACGCTGTCTCCGTCAGTGACAGAGTGAATAGGCGCGGGCCCGGGGAGCGATGCTCAACCCGGGCCCGACTATCTTGATGTTAAATTGCGGCGGTGTCTTACTCTCCCACACCCTGTCGAGTGCAGTACCATCAGCGCTGGCAGGCTTAGCTTCCGGGTTCGGAATGGGGCCGGGCGTTTCCCTGCCGCTATTGCCGCCGCAAAACCATTGGGGGTGTTGCGTGGATACGTGTTGTGGACGCGTAGCGTTGTTGTGACACGTTGTGTTGTTGTGTGTCTTGTGTTACCCGACCCGTGTCATGTCCGCACACCGTGTTTCAAGGGGGTGTGGGTTTGGGTGAGTGGTGGGCGTATTAGTACCAGTCAGCTGCACACATTGCTGTGCTTCCACGTCTGGCCTATCAACCCCCTGGTCTAGAGGGCGCCTCATAGGGAAATCTCATCTTGAAGCAGGCTTCCCACTTAGATGCTTTCAGCGGTTATCCTTCCCGAACGTAGCCAACCAGCCATGCACCTGGCGGTACAACTGGCACACCAGAGGTTCGTCCGTCCCGGTCCTCTCGTACTAAGGACAGCCCTTCTCAAATTTCCTACGCACGCAGCGGATAGGGACCGAACTGTCTCACGACGTTCTAAACCCAGCTCGCGTACCGCTTTAATGGGCGAACAGCCCAACCCTTGGGACCGACTCCAGCCCCAGGATGCGACGAGCCGACATCGAGGTGCCAAACCATGCCGTCGATATGGACTCTTGGGCAAGATCAGCCTGTTATCCCCGAGGTACCTTTTATCCGTTGAGCGACCGCGATTCCACAATCCACGGCCGGGTCACTAGTCCCAGCTTTCGCTCCTGCTCGACACGTCCGTCTCACAGTCAAGCTCCCTTGTGCACTTACACTCGACACCTGATTGCCAACCAGGCTGAGGGAACCTTTGGGCGCCTCCGTTACTCTTTGGGAGGCAACCGCCCCAGTTAAACTACCCATCAGGCACTGTCCCTGAACCCGATCAGGGTCCGAAGTTAAGGAATCCACTATGGTCAGAGTGGTATTTCAACAATGACTCCACACACACTGGCGTGCATGCTTCACAGTCTCCCACCTATCCTACACAAACCACACCGAATCCCAATACCAAACTATAGTGAAGGTCTCGGGGTCTTTCCGTCCTGCTGCGCGTAACGAGCATCTTTACTCGTAGTGCAATTTCGCCGAGTTCGCGGTAGAGACAGCAGAGAAGTCGTTACGCCATTCGTGCAGGTCGGAACTTACCCGACAAGGAATTTCGCTACCTTAGGATGGTTATAGTTACCACCGCCGTTTACTGGGGCTTAAATTCTCCGCTTCGAGCTTACGCTCTAACAGGTCCTCTTAACCTTCCAGCACCGGGCAGGCGTCAGTCCGTATACATCGACTTGCATCTTCGCACGGACCTGTGTTTTTAGTAAACAGTCGCTTCTCTCTGGTCTCTGAGGCCACCACCAGCTCACAACCGCAAGGGCTGGTCACCAGGGTGGCCCCCCTTCTTCCGAAGTTACGGGGGCAATTTGCCGAGTTCCTTAACCACGATTATCTCGATCGCCTCGGTATTCTCTACCAGACCACCTGAGTCGGTTATAGGGTACGGGCGGCTAGAACCTCACGTCGATGCTTTTCTCGGCAGCATAGGATCACCAGATCACCCCACCAGTGTGGGGCGCCCATCAGCTCTCAGCCACATGTCACCCGGATTTGCCTAGATGACGGCCTACCACCTTAGACCGCGACAACCATCGCACGGCCTGGCTACCTTCCTGCGTCACACCTGTTAACACGCTTACCTACTACACGCTCAGGTCCCACACATCACCCACCCGACACCCCGAAGGGCGCGGACAGGTTTAACATGGTTAGTCTCACATGCCTCGGTATGGACGGTTCTTCGCCGGTACGGGAATATCAACCCGTTGTCCATCGACTACGCCTGTCGGCCTCGCCTTAGGTCCCGACTTACCCAGGGCGGATTAGACTAGCCCTGGAACCCTTGGTCATCCGGCGGACGGGTTTCCCACCCGTCTTTCGCTACTCATGCCTGCATTCTCACTCGCATAGCCTCCACCACTGGATCACTCCGCAGCTTCACCGGCCACACGACGCTCCCCTACCCAACACCACAACCCGTTAGGGTTACCATGATGCTGCCATAACTTCGGCGGTGTGCTTAGCCCCGCTACATTGTCGGCGCAGAATCACTCGACCAGTGAGCTATTACGCACTCTTTCAAGGGTGGCTGCTTCTAAGCCAACCTCCTGGCTGTCTTCGCAACTCCACATCCTTTCCCACTTAGCACACGCTTAGGGGCCTTAGTTGATGGTCTGGGCTGTTTCCCTCTCGACTACGAAGCTTATCCCCCGCAGTCTCACTGCCACGCTAACTTTACTGGCATTCGGAGTTTGGTTGACGTCAGTAACCCGGTG
>NZ_JBHMAU010000005.1:0-5051 GCF_042429315.1 Brevibacterium otitidis
ATCGATCGCGTTCTTGTATCCCTGGAACGGGTCCAGCGTCGCGACCCGCACACCCTGGCGGAAGGAAGGCCCGCGTGCGGTGAGCCAGTCTTTGTACACGGTGCCCGACCGTCCCGGGACGAGATCCAGCAGACGCGCGGTTCGGTGCCGGTGGCGGGAGAGATCGACCATGCCGGTCAGCTCCTTGGGTCCGCGCCGGCGCGGATCGGTGTGGTGCCAGACGTGCTCATCGACGCCGAGAACCTCGACGCCGTCGAACCGTGCCGGATCGTCAGCGGCGGTGTTGAGCACTGGCCGGATCTGGGACCACAGCGTGTTCCACGTCGTGCCCAACTGGCGGGCCAGTCCCTGGACGGAGGCGTTCTCATACCGCAGCTGACGGATCGCCCACCGGACCGCGCGGGTTGTCAGCAGGGCGCGTGGTGCGGCGACCTGCGTGTTCTGCTCGGTGAAGGTCACGACCGGGCAGGCGGACTCGCGGCAGATCCAGCGGTGCTTGCGCCATCGCAGGCGGGCAGGACGTCCAGCGGACGGAGCATCGATCAGGGTCACGGTGATGCGTCCGTGGCCGGTCGGGATGACGCCGCAACCGGGGCAACCGGTCAGCGGGTCACAGGTCTCGACGTCGAGGACCACGCTCTCGTCGGTGGCATCGACGTCGGTCAGGTGCAGTCCGGGGAGGCCGAGGAGGACATCGCAGCGACTGCAACGGTCCAGAGATGTCGAGCAGGAACACGTAGGATGGGGCATTGTCGAGGTCCTTGAGATCAGCGCGGGTAGATGTCCGCTCATCATCAGGGACCTCGACGTCTATCTCCAACACCCTTGCCCGACCGGCGCGCCCACACTCAACTCTGAAGAGCCCAATTACGGAGGGTGTTCTTATTGATTCCGATCTGTTCACCGACCAGCCGGCGCGCGGCACTCACAGCCAGCGCGGGTTCGCAGGTCAGCTTCTCATTGACCATACGCACAGCACGGTCACGAACTTCTGCAGGGTACTTACTCGGTGCAGGCATGTTCCTATCCTCTCGGTTAGATCAAACCCTCCACCACACCCGGGGCGATCCACCGACCGCTGAGCTGACCGGACACGACCGCGCAGCTCGGACAGCTCAGCATCCTTCTCCACTTCCCGGCGGCGTGCCCGCGCCAGCTGAGTTTCCAGCTGTGCGATGCGTTCGCGTGCCTTCGTCAGCGCGCCATCGGTCTGACTCCGAGCGGGGACACCCGCTGCCCGTCGTTGCTGTCGACGAAAGTGGGAGGATCGGCATGCAGCGTTGCAGTAGCGCCGCCGGCGGGTGGCAGTCGCAGGCAGCGGCTGCCCACAGCCGAAGCAGCTCCGTGGTGTGTCAGTCATGCCCAGAATTCGGTGCGGTGGCACCCGGGCGTCTGTCGTTGCGTTCGCAAACGACAACGGTATGCACCTTGGTGCCAGAGGTGTGAGGGAAATTCGTCGGTTCGTCTCGGCGTGACGTGTGGGGTGGATGAGATCGTGGAGTGAGGAGGTTCTTCGGTAGCGGTGGTGGGATAATGGGTGCAGGAGGTAAGGATGTTTCAGTTCTTGGATGACCCTGAGGCTGTTGGTCTGACTGAAGATCATGGAGAGTCCGATCAAGCCTCGGACAAGGTCGGGCGTGTCTTCCACTCCTATGAAGTGCTCGCCGCCGCCGTCTGCGACGAACGGCGCCAGCGCGGGTGGAGCCAGACTGAGCTTGCCCAGCGAGCCGACGTCAGTGAAGAGACCGTGGCCGAGCTGGAATCGGGTGAAGTGAAGGTGCCGCTGGTGCCGATGCGCCGGGTGGTCGACGCGCTGGGCTTCCGCACGCTCACGCTGCCTGGCCCGCTGCGCGAAGAGCTGCAACCCGGACTCATCCCCTTCGAGGAAGCGATCAGAATCCTTGGCTGACCACCTCTACGCCTTCGTCAACGGCAGGCACGCCGGAACGTTTGTCCGCGAGGCCAGCGGACAGGTCATGTTTGCCTACGAGGACGCTTACGACGGGCCGGACATCTCCCTCGCACTGCCACGCGAGGCCCCGCAACACGTCACGGCGGCCGCCACCTACCTGGACAACCTCCTGCCGGACAGTGCATTCGTCCGTGAACGGTGGGCGGCCGAGCGCGGACTCTCCTCGACGGAGCCGTTCGCGCTGCTCGGAGAGTATGGTGAGGACGTCGCCGGGGCGGTCACTCTCACACGTCTGCCAGAACCTGACCGGCAACCAGTGGCCACAGAAGACGCGAGTCTCGAAGAGATCACCGAGCGAGTCCGCAGTATCCGCAAGGACGCTTCCGCATGGCTGCCGCCGAACCGGCACGCGCGTATGTCCCTCGGGGGAGCACAGGGGAAGTTCAGTCTCGCACGCGTCGATGACCGGTGGTACTGGTCGAATCGTGACCTGCCCTCGACGCACATCTTCAAGCCGGAACCCGAGCGCTGGACGTGGCTGGCTCGTGCAGAGCATCACAGCCTGCAGCTGGCACGCCGAGTGGGTCTCGAAGCATCAGCGTCCGCGCCGGCCCAGCTGTCCGGCATGGCTGTATTCGTCACGCGGAGGTGGGACAGGAAGCAAGGTCGCCGGCTTCATGCTGAAGACCTCAATCAGGCAATGGGCATGGCCACCGAGCAGAAGTACGATCTCAAGGCAGCCACAGCCGCGCGCTTCCTCGCCGGCTACGGGCTGGAACGAGCCTTCATCCGGCAGCTCGCGTTCAATGTCGCGCTGGGCAACTTCGATGCCCACGCGAAGAACTACTCGATCATCCTTGACCAACGGACCAAGCTCTCACCGCTGTATGACACCGTGCCTATCGTGATCTACCCGCGCCTGTCGCGCACACTGGCCATGCCGATCGGAGGAACGCGAGTCGTTGCCGAGCTGACCGAGAAGCGCTGGCAGGCGTTCGCACACGAGGCGGGCCTGGATCCAGACGTTGTCTGCGCTGAGGCCTACAGCGTGCTGCAGCCCACCAGCAACCTGCTCACCGAGCACATGGCTGAGGCAGGACTAGACTCTGCACGCCTGAGCACGATCCGCAAGCACGCAAGGATTATCGCACGCAACATCCCAGCCGACATCGGAGACCTCACCAAAGCTGCGGCAATGCGCGACCTGCAGCAGGCCGAAGCGCTCTCACTGACCGACCTCACAAACAATGCCTTCGGCCCTGGCCTCAGTTGACGCAACACCGCCCCGGAACAGGGACATGTCTCGGTGACCACAGCACCACTGAGGGTGCCAAAGCGCCACCTGCAACCACCCGCAACCTGAGGTACCGCCTCATCGTCACGACGGTGACCGGTAGGGCGCGGGCAGCCCCGGTGAGGCGCTGTAAGCAGGTGAATGCCGGGACCCCGAGGCCACGGTGACCACACCGTAGTGAGAAAACCCCTGACCTGAGGCTGCGGTGAGATGTCTCGAAACCCGGCTACCGCGCATTGTGCTGAGGTAAGAAGAGCCGGCCCACATGGATTGCAGCGCAGCAGATGGCCATGACAAGCAGCCCGACCTTGATCACCGTAATGACTGGACTCCCAGACGGGAACAACACACGCGAGGCGAGTTGTCGACGGATAGGTGACCACAGCACCACTCAGGGTGCAAAAGTCGCCGTAATGAGACTTGGCCTGCTGTTACCGGGTCGGGCCGTCGTAATCGGTAGGTGTGATGAGGGTCGCGGTGGCTGTGGACTGCTGTGCGTCTGGTTCTAGCGCGGAGATGCGGTCAACGATTCGATATGCCATGTAACCGTCCCTGGCGGTCAGTAAGCGCGCCGGATAGTGCTTAGCAAGCACGTCGTTAAGCTTCTCCACCGTGGTGTTGCCGGTCATGACCGCTAATTGCGCTGCGTCGTCGATATCACGCTCATCACGCCCAGCGTGGTGTTTCATCGCGAGCAGGTACTCTGGCGCTGCGACATACACGCGCAAGGACGGGTTATCGAGGAGCACGCGAGATTGATGCTGCACCTGGGGCATGAAGCCCTTGGCCCCGTCATTGATCCAATCGGCAGAGAGATCAAGGCCGTCGCGCGATTCTTCTGCGATCTCTGCAGCGATCTCGCGGACAGCCTGTGAGGGTTCGAAGACAGCGTCAATGTCGCGGGTTGTTCGTGCACCATCGTAGGCGAAGCCATCGCTGCTCCACCGACGATAAACAGCGTGGCAGACTCGCCGCGAGCCGCTAGGCGGTTGCTGAGGGTCTGAAGCAATCCACGTAGCTGCTTCTGGCCCATTGCAGGGCCTGTCATGCCCGCGATAGTCCTCGGTAGGTGACGAAGATCCCGTGATTCCTGAACTCCGGTACGCCCTCGGAGCGGGCTTCGGGGTAGTCGAACGGGATCACCAGCGGAAACCATTCAGTGGTGCAGCGTGACGGCTTGGACGTCCACGCAGGTGCGGTCCATCCATCTGCGCGCGCGAGGTACTCTGCGAGGGCAGCGAATGCCGAATCTATACGTTGGGATCCGGTCATCTCTGGTTCCGGAGTGAACACCTCGGCTGCAGCTGTGATCCCGCCGTGCTTCCGGGCGCTGATGTAGTCATCCAAGGTTTGCAGAATGGCGAATCTCCAGAGCTCTTCGTCGCTCATCCCGTTTCGCCGCCACTCAGTGGCGCTACGTGCGTTCTTCGCGGCCATGCCAGCGCGGCTGAGACGAAGGGCGGCCGGGACTGCTTCGACTGGTGCAGGATCGGCAGCCAGCATTGCTGTAATGTTAACGAATTCATGCCGAATCACCATGTGCACCCCGCCTCCCTTAAGTGATTCCGTACCGGAATTGTCAGCTCATCTCTACACCAGCATTGTACCGCCCGAATCAGCTGCCCGGTTTGCCTGGATACCGAGGGGACCGGTAGGGCGCGGGCAGCCCCGGTGAGGCGCTGTAAGCAGGTGAATGCCGGGACCCCGAGGTCACGGTGACCACACCGTAGTGAGAAAACCGGCTCTTCAGAGTTGAGTGTGGGCACGCTGATCGGGCAAGGGTGTTGGAGATAGACGTCGAGGTCCTCGATGATGAGCGGACTCTTACCTCTGCTTACTCCAAGG
>NZ_JBHMAU010000050.1:0-44409 GCF_042429315.1 Brevibacterium otitidis
TGTGATCCGTAACCTCGGCCAGCCCCTCGGCGTGCCAGAAGACCACACCATCATCGATGACCGCAGCCTGGCAGAGATGAAATTCGACTTCCTCACCCGCTCCCGACCCACCGGCACCCTCACCACACAACCCACCAACACCACCGGAACCGCCGGCAGTGTCGACGGCGGCCTTGCCGGTTCCACCGGCACTGCGGCTGCTGGTGTTGGGGATGTGGTGGCCGATAGCACGCATGTGGTGGGGGCTGCGAATCCGGCTGGTATCGATATCGACGCCACTGCAGGAAACATCGCTGCCGCACTGGCAGAGATCGATGTGCAGTGCCCGACCGATTCTGAATGGCTGCGCCGCCAGGCACGCATCACCGTGACCGTCCCAGCCCTCACCCTCCTCAACACCACCGAAGACAACGAGGATGCTGTTGGGGTGCCGGGGTTAGTGGATGGGCATCCGGTCNGGGTGCGGTCCTTGACCATGAAGCGCAGTCGTACACGATTCCTGAACGGATGCGGATCGCGCTGATCGAGAAATGGCAGCACTGCACCCTGCCTGGCTGTGACCGGTCAGCACTGACAGCAGAGATCGACCATATTGTGCCGTTCAATCATCACGAACCCGCCCGCGGCGGCCCCACCAGTATGGGCAATCTGCATCCGCTATGTCGGAAGCATCATCAGATGAAGACATTGAACAAGCTGACAGTCACGAAGGATCCTGAGACCGGGATGCTGCACTGGGTGCTGCCCGGCGGCCACACCACCGATGTCGGGCCACCGGACCAGCCGATCGGACAAGCCCACGCACAACACCTCCTCACACTCACCCGAACCTAAGAAACACCACCACCGCCGCCACCGATGTAGCGGCTGGCCGGTGATGTTTCCCGACCCGCGCTGCCTACACCCCCACGGTGCAGAGACAGACCGTTCTTACACAACTTCATAGCGGAGGCCCCCACCACAGGAAGCCGATGATGGAAGCGCTTCTCCCCTGCACTGGCCGCAACCGCGTCGGTGGAGGACGATGGGCAGGCTATGCCAGGATATAGGCGTGAGCTCACTTGTCACCGGAGAGGCAATCGCCCTCGACGTTCGTCCCGCAGCGCTGGCGATGCGTGCCGTGTCGTGCGCCATCGACTACGTCATCATCGTCTTTCTCTTCGGCACCGTCATGGCGTCCGCCACGTGGCTGCTGAACGAGCTCTTCATCAGTGAGCCGCTTCTTTTCAACACCGTGTACCTGCTTCTGTCGGTCTTCTGCCTGTTGATCGTCCCGTTCTCCATCGAGATCCTCACGCGAGGCAGGTCGGTCGGCAAGATCATCTGCGGACTGCGGATCGTGCGCGAAGACGGTGGCGCGATCAGCGCACGGCATGCTCTCCTGCGAGCTTTGCTCTACAGCTTCGAGATCTTCGGCACTGCGGCCGGACTGGCGGCTCTCGTCGGGTTGCTCTCGCCGCAGTCCAAACGCCTCGGCGATTACCTGGCCGGAACGATCGCTGTCAACGAGCGCGCGAAGATGCCGTCCATCTCCCGGATCTTCGTACCGCAGCATCTCGAGGCCTGGGCCCGCGGCGCCGACATCTCATCGATCCCAAACGGCCTCTACTACCGCATCACGCAGTTCCTCATCTCCGCGCACCTGCGCGAGCCCGACTCTCGCTGGGAGCGCTCCATCGAGCTGGCTGAAGAGCTCAACCCGTACATCGCCCCGGCCCCGCCGCAGGGCACCCTTCCCGAGGAGTTCCTCGCCGCCGTCGTTGCAAGCACCCGAGCTGAGAACGCCCGCCAGATGGAGAAGACAGCGCAGACTGCCGCACGTTTCCAACAGCGCGTCGGCCAGCTGCCCTTCGGGCTGAGGCTCAACCTGCATGAACCGGCAAAGGCGCCGACAGCAACGCCTCAGGCTGTGCCAACTGCCGCTGAGCCTGAGCCCACTCCTCCTCAGCCAGCCGGCCACAGCAATCAGAGCTGACCCGGAACCAGCAACGGGCCAGCAGCCGCTCAGTAGCGGTAGTGCTCAGGCTTGTAGGATCCAGCGACGTCAACGCCGATATACTCAGCCTGTTCCTTCGTCAGCTCACTCAGATGGGCGCCGAGAGCCGGCAGGTGCAGCCGGGCAACCTTCTCATCGAGCTCCTTCGCCAGTCGGTGCACACCGGCCGGGTAGTCCGCATGCGAGGTGAAGAGCTCGATCTGCGCCATCACCTGGTTGGTGAACGAGGCGCTCATGACGAATGACGGGTGGCCGGTCGCATTGCCGAGGTTGAGCAGCCGCCCCTCCGACAGCGCGATGAACGACGTCTCATCCCGGTCCAGGCCAGCCTCGGCCGGTACCGGCACCGTCCACTCATGCACCTGCGGCTTGATCTCCACGACCGAGACACCCGGCAGCTTGCGCATCCCAGCCAGATCGATCTCATCGTCGAAGTGCCCGACGTTGCCGACGATCGCACCCGGCTTCAGCAGCCCGAGGTGCTCCGTGGTGATGACCTTCGTGTTGCCGGTCGTCGTGATGACGAAGTCGGCCCCGGAGATCGCGTCCTCGGTGCGCACCACCTCGTAGCCGTCCATCGCAGCCTGCAGCGCGCAGATCGGATCGATCTCCGTGATCTGCACCCGCGCGCCCTGCCCGCGCATCGCCTCGGCGGCGCCCTTGCCCACATCGCCGTAGCCGATGATGAGAGCGACCTTGCCGCCGATGAGCACATCGGTCGCCCGGTTGATGCCATCGGGCAGCGAATGGCGGATGCCGTAGCGGTTGTCGAACTTCGACTTGGTCACCGCGTCGTTGACGTTGATCGCCGGGAAGGTGAGATCGCCCGCCTCAGCCATCCGGTACAGCCGGTTGACACCCGTGGTCGTCTCCTCGCTGACGCCGAGCATCTGCTTGCTCAGCTGCGTGAAGCGCTGCGGATCCTCAGCCAGGGACTCGCGCACCCGGGCGAGGAACACGTGCTTCTCCTCCGGATCGTCCTCCCCGGCCTCCGGCACACCACCATCGGCCTCGGCGCGGGCGCCTTCGATGAGCAGCATCGTGGCATCCCCGCCGTCGTCGAGGATGAGGTTCGGCCCTTCCGGGAAGCGGAAGATCTGGTCGGTGCACCACCAGTACTCCTCCAGCGTCTCGCCCTTCCAGGCGAAGACCGGCACGCCAGCCGGCGCCTCGGGAGTTCCCTCTCCCACGACCACCGCAGCAGCCGCCTCGTCCTGGGTGGAGAAGATGTTGCACGAGGCCCAGCGGACATCAGCGCCGAGCGCGGTCAGGGTTTCGATGAGCACCGCCGTCTGCACCGTCATGTGCAGCGAACCGGCGATCCGCGCACCAGCCAGCGGCTGGGCGGCACCGTACTCCTCACGCAGCGCCATGAGGCCGGGCATCTCTCGTTCGGCCAGGCGGATCTGATGGCGTCCGGCTTCAGCCAGGGACAGGTCGGCAACGCGATGGTCGAGCATGGGATTCCTCTCAGCTATCGGCGGATGAGTTCCAGAGCGGTGGTCACAAGAGCGTCGGTGCGCTCCTGGGAGGGGGTCTCGCAGTTGAGGCGCACGAGCGGTTCGGTGTTCGACGAGCGCACATTGCACCACGCCTCGGGCATCTCGATCATGACGCCGTCGAGCTCATCGACGGTGCACTCACCGAACACACCCTCGGCCGCGGCCTGTCGCACCCGCTGCAGCGCAGCCGCGGGATCGTCGACGGCGGAGTTGATCTCCCCGGAGGCGACATACGGGTTCCAGGCGGCGCTGAGCTCGCTGATCGGTTGGCGCGTCTCGGCCAGCGCAGCCAGCACATGGCAGGCGGCGAGAATCCCGGAATCGGCGCCGTAGAAGTCGCGGAAGTAATAGTGCGCAGAATGCTCGCACGCGAACACCGCAGAGTGCTCGCGCATGAGCTGCTTGATCCGCGAATGCCCCACCGGCGTGCGCACCGGCTTGCCGCCGGCGGCGCGGATCGCCTCGGGGACCGCGCGCGAGGTGATGAGATTGTGGAGCACCACCGGCACGCCCTCACCGGCAGCCCCGCCCCGCGGACCCTCGTGCACCCGTGCCCGCTTGATCTCGCGGACAGCGACGAGCGCCCCGATCGCCGAGGCGGAGATCGCCTCGCCGTGTTCGTCGATGAAGAAGCAGCGGTCGGCGTCCCCGTCGAACGCGAGCCCCAGATCAGCGTCGTGCGCGCGCACAGCCGCCTGCACATCGCGCAGATTGGCCGGATCGAGCGGGTTCGCCTCATGGTTGGGGAACGTCCCGTCGAGCTCGGTGTACAGCCCGATCACCTCGACCGGGGCCGCCAGCAGACCCGCCGCCGTGCCGAACACCTCGGGCAGCAGCTTGCCAGCCATCCCATTGCCGCAGTCCGCCACCACCCGCAGTGGCCGCGCAATCGACTCGAGCCCCGTGAGTGCGCGGATCCGCTGGGCGAAGGCCGTCGCCAGTTCAGTCGCAGCCGCGCCCGAGGCGGCAGGCGCCTGCCGTGACCCCCGCGCCGGGGCTTCGAGGGCGAGTTCGCGGATCTCGTCGAGACCGGACTCCCTCGACATCCCGGCCGCGCCTGGCCCGCAGATCTTGATGCCGTTCCAGTCTGCGGGATTGTGGCTGGCGGTCACCATGAGGCCGGGTGCATCCCAGTGACCGGAGGCGAAGTACAGCTGATCTGTCGAGGTCATGCCCAGCAGCGTCGCCTCGCTGCCGGCCTCCTCGATGCCAGCTGCCAGTGCAGCGGCAAAGCGGGGCGAATCCGGGCGCATATCGCAGCCGATGACGAGCCGGCTGCTGCCATGCAGGCGGGCCATGACCTGGGCGGTGGCCCAGCCGATGGCGAAGAGGATGTCGTCGTCGAGGTCGAGGCCGATGCGGCCGCGGATGTCATAGGCCTTGAATGCGCGCAAGAGCTGAGCTGCTCGGGATGTCATCGGTCTCCGTTTCCGATGACGCGCAGATGGCCGTGGGCGCGTCCTTCGGGTTCGGGCTTCGGCTTAGCCGCCTCGCGCACGGCATCGGCGATCGCGAGCAGATCATCGCGGCTGCGCTCCGGCGGCGCCTCACCCTGCCCGAGGCGGATGAGCTGCCAGCCCACCGGGGCGGTGAGCCGATCAGCGTGGATGCTGCACAGATCGTGGGCACCCGGCTGGGCGTGCATCGACAGCGGCCCGATGACAATGCACGCATCAGCGTGGACGTACGTCAACGTCCACGCTGCAGAACGGTTGCAGTTCATCTTCGAGCACAGTCTCACTCCGGGCACGCCACGAGTCTAATACACTCTGCCCGCGCGCCATCTGCAATCGCTACAATCGCCGTATGCCAGCGCGCCGCCCCGTCCGAGACCGCCATGGCCGCGGTGTGCGCGGTGAGCTGTTCCTCGCCGATCTCCCCGCCCGCCGCACCCGCGCCGAACGCTTCGCCGCCCTGGCCGCGCGCCTGTTCGAGCAGATCCGGCTGCGCGCTGACGGTGAGCTCGCTGATGTCCGGCTCGCCGTCGATCTCGTGCCCCCGCCCGCTCCCGAGGTGGAACTCGGCCGGATCTTCCCGGCCCGCCCCGACCGGCCGGCCACGGTCGTCATCTACCGGCTGCCGGTCGTCAGCCGCTGCCAGGACTTCGAGGAGCTCAACGACCTCGTCGCCGAGGTGCTCGCGGAGCAGGCCGCGGTGCTGTGCGGGCGGCACCCCGATGAGCTGCTGCCGTAGTCTGCCGGTCCCTCAGTCCATCAGGCGGATATTGCGGTAGCCGATGCCGGAGGGAGCATCGGGGACGGTGAGGGCGCTGACGCCGCGGTCGGTCTGGGCCGCGCCGGCAGCGACGGCGTCGACCTCGGCCGGGGTTTCGATGATGACACCGGCGGTATCCGGGCCGAGCAGCTCGGCCGGCTTGATCTCGGTCGCCCTATCCGGTGACAGGTCGACGGGGAACTGCCCGGTCGCCGAACCGTCCCCGCGCAGGCCGACGACGCCGAGGTTGCCGTCACCGGGCCCGAACAGCATCGAGACATCCGTGTCCTCCGGCAGCATGAGCAGCTGCCGGGAGTTGAGCTTCCCAACCGCCGGGAAGACCGCGAAGTCGGCCCCGCCATCGGAGTCGCGGGTCACCTCGGCGGCGGCGCTGATCCGGTCATCCGCGGCGATGGTGAGCGCCGCGGGCGGGATCTCCCCGAGGTCGAGGGTGACGGTGCCGCGGGCTGGGATCGAGGTGCCGCTGCGCTCCAGATCGACCGGCCCGTCGACACCGGCGGCGTCGATGTCGACGCTGACCGGCTCATCATTCGGGTTGCTCATCCGCAGCCGCACCGGACCGCCGGCAGCGATCGGGACGAACACCTCGCGCGCGGGTGCTGCCGTCGGAGCGCTGACTTCGATACCCTCCGCGGTGAGGCCGGAGCGCTTCGTATGCTGCAGGACCGCGCCGACGAGCCCGCCGTCGGCCGTCACGGTGAGCCCCACCTCGGGCTCCTCCGCGGCGATCGCACCGAGCTGCACGACCTGCTGTTCGTGGGGTTTGAGGCTGAGCGCGGCATCGCCGCCAATCTCGATCGGCCCGTGCGAGCCGGTCGCCTCCGTCGTCACGCTGATCGTCGTCTCAGACGGGTTCGTGAGCACGAGGCGCACATCGTCGGTCGCCGAGGCGCCGGTCGTCGCGAACCGGGCCTGCGTGACGGGACGGACGCACTCGATGGCGGCCAGGCCGGCCCAGTCGCCGTCATCGGCACGGCTCACCTGCACCGCGGAGACGAGCGCGGGGTTCTCGTCCTCGGCGACACCGGTGACCTTCGTCGCCTCGTCTTGGGAATCAGAACCGGAGACGAAGCCGTTGCTCGGCCCGACCGTGTAGTTGTCCTCCCCTGCCAGCGTGCGGAACTCGACCCCGGCGGCGAGCAGCGTCGAGTCCGGGGCCTGGGTGACCGCCGAGGCGGTGCGCACGGTCGGCGTGGGCACCTCGCTGGTCTGGAACTCCTCATCGGTGCCGGCCGCCTCATCGGTGGCCTGCAGGGGCCCGGGGCACAAGGAGACGGTGTCGGTGGCCGGCAGGCGGATCTGCTCGGCACCGCGCGGCACCGAACCCCCGGCCAGCGGCTGCAGGTACCCGGTCGCCGCGATCATGACGCCGGGCAGGGCGATCGCGGTGAAGGTGAGGACCGAGCGCAGATTGCGGCGGTTCATGCTCGCGCCCTTTCGTCGGCGGGATGGGTGCGGCGGCCGAAGGGGATCGCCACGAGCACCGCGATGAAGAACAGCACCCAGCCGATGCCCACACCCACCGCGTACTGCGGACTGCTGTAGGACACGGTCACGGTCGCCGCCTCCTCAGGCAGCTGATAGGCCGCCTGCCAGCCCGGCACTCCGGTGCGCGGCTCCTCGGGAACGGCATCCTCCCCGTTGATCTGCACGCGGGCGAGGCCGGCGCGCTCAGCGAGGATGAAGGTGCGCTGCCCGCTGCCGGCCGGGATCTCGCCGCGGCCGTCGGTCATCTCGACCGGGCTCAGACTTCCGTCATCGGCCACCACCGAGGCGGCGGCGAGCGGGGCGCCATCGGGCGTCACCTGATAGAGGAGGCCCTGGTCGGTGTCGCCGAGGCGGGCCAGCCCCGGGGAGACCGCGACAGTCTGGGCGAGCTCGGATGCGCCGGGGCCGCGGACGATGATGAAGCCGATGCCCAGCTGGTCGAGCGCGGTGCGGGTGTCGTCGCCGCTGCCGCTCGTGAGCCGGCCGATGACGCGGGCCAGGGCCACATCGGCGTCGTCGATGGCGACCGGGCGGCGGTCGAAGGGGTGACCGCTGATGCTGCGGGCTTCGTGCATCGTCGAGGTCGTGAGGATCGTGTTCGACTCCGGGCTCACGAGCTGGCCGTACAGCTGGTCGTTGCGGGATTCGAGGATGAGGGTCTGCTGGCCGAGCGCGCCGGAGTTGCGTTCGGCGGCGAAGGCCGGCAGCGGTGAGGCGGTCGTACGGTGGATCGGGGTGCCGACGAGCAGGGCCTGCAGCGTGAACACGCCGATCATGAGCAGCGCACCGGCCGGGATGAGGCCGCGCAGCGCATAGTTGCGGATCCGGGAGCCGCGGTCATAGGCGAGCGGCCACAGCGCGGCGACGGTGAAGCCGCAGAAGCCCAGGCCCAAGAGCAGCATCGAATCGCCGGTGAAGGAGGCGGCGAGGCCGTCGGCGGTCAGCTGTCCTTCGAGTGCGGCCTGCACGATCGCACCGGCCAGTCCGGCGGAGTAGCAGCCGACCGACAGGCCGAGCAGCGTCAGGCTGTTCTGCACCCGCAGCGCAGCGAGCACCAGCGCGGCGAGCAGCGGCAGCAGCAGGGCGGTGAGCACCCACGGCACTGCGGCGGCCGGCAGCCAGGACTCCAGGATGCTCAGCTGCGGGCGGGTCGCCCAGCCGAGCGCGAGCTGGAAGCTGTGCGGCTGCGGATAACCGTAGATGAGGCCCGGGTTCGTCAGCAGCGCATCGGGCTGGCGCAGCGCCGCGGTGAGCCACGGCCAGGACAGGCCGATGCCCGACAGCAGCGCCCAGATATAGCTCGTCGACCGGTAGATGACCATCACCGCGATGACGACGGCGATGATCGGCAGGATGAGGAAGGGCGAGCCGGCCATGATGACGGTGAGGGCGAGTCCGCAGGCGGCGGCCGCGGCGACGGAGCGGTGGTGGATCGCGCGGTCGAGCGCCCACACGGCAGCCGGTGCGAGGATCCACGAGAGCACAGTGCCGACTCGGCCGTCGTGCAGGGAGATGAGGAAGGCAGGCTGGCCGACCCAGATGAGCGCCAGCAGCGCCCGGATGCCGGAGGCCGGCACAATCCGGCCCGCGCACAGATACATGACGAGTGCAGCCAGCGGCAGGGCGATGATCCACACCGTGCGGAGCATGAGGTCGAGATTTCCGGCGAACGGCAGGCTGAGGACGGCGAGCACGCTCAGCAGCGGATCGGCCGGGGCCGCCGTGCCGAGGCCCACATCGAGCAGCGGGGAGAAGATCCGCGCCACGACCGAGGTGAAGGGCACGTCGAGACGGGCCCAGGCGCCGCCGGTGATCGCGCCGGGGCCGATGAGCCGGTAGAACATGAGCGCGCTGGCCGCCGCGGTGGCGATGAGCACGGCGACGAGCGGGTGGAAGAGGAGGCTGCGCTGGGTGCGGGTGGTGATGCCGGAGAACTCGGCGAGGTCGCCGGCGGTGTTGATGGCGCCGTCCTCGCGTCGGTGGTCGGCGGCGATCTCCCCGCCCACCCCGGCCAGCTCGCGCCGGGCCGAGCGCAGATCCTGCGCAGTGGCGTACATCGTCGCCGGCAGGCTGCCGCCGGTGCGGTAGCGGCGCAGCCGGCGGGTGGCGCCGGCGTCCTGCGGCAGCGCCCAGGCTGCGGCCAGCCACCAGGCGGCCTCATCCGGGGAGTTCGACAGCAGATTGCCGAGCGCTTTGAGCAGCGCCAGCACGGTGAGCTTGAGCTGGGCCAGCGCTGAACCGCCGCGGGCGGTGGTCGCGAGCCGGTAGCGGTTCTCGTGGCGGGGAATGTGCTTGTGCGGCAGCGGTCGCGGTGAGGAGTAGTAGCGGCGGATCCCCTCGCTCGGGATGGCGAGGCGCGCCTCGGGCACGACCTCGACGCGGTGGCCGGCCCGGCGCACCCGGTCGCAGTACTCGAGTCCGCGGTAGCTGACCGACAGCTCCTCGGACGGCACACCGAGGCGGCGGACCACCTCGGCTTTCACGAGCATGCCGGGCTCATCGACGGCGAAGACGTCCTCACGGCGGTTGTGCTGGCCGGCGTCCTCCTCCCCGGGGCTCACCGGGGTGCAGCGCGCGCCCTGCGGGGTCGTCGTCGCGCCGACGGAGACGAGCGCGCCGTCGGCGGAGAGGATCTTCGGGCCGACGACGCCGAGGGAGTCGGCGGCTGACAGCCGAGTGTGCAGCAGGCCGAGCGCTGCGGCCTCGGGCTGGGAATCGGGCGGCAGGAACCAGACGTAGTCGACGCGTTCGAGCTCTGGGGAGGACGTCAGCTCTTTGGCGGTGAGGGTCTCACCGGCCGGGAGTGCGGGATTGCGTCTGCGCCGGCGCGCAAGCTTCTGCGCGGTGCGCGAGTCATCGAGCAGCGTGACGGAGGTGATCTGTGGGAACTGCCGCCGCAGGGCTGTCAGCCACGCACGGCTGAGGGTGTGGCCGCCGGGGCGGATGACGGCCGCAACGGTGAAACTCACACGACCCGCTTCTTCAGTCGGCGGCGTTCGCGCTCGGACAGGCCTCCCCAGATGCCGAAGCGCTCATCGTTCTGCAGCGCATACTCCAGGCATTCGAAGCGCACCTCGCAGGAGGCGCAGACCTTCTTCGCCTCGCGGGTGGAGCCGCCCTTCTCGGGGAAGAACGCCTCGGGGTCGGTCTGTGCGCACAGCGCCTGGTCCTGCCAGCTGAGCGCCGAATCATCGGCCTCGCCGAGCAGCAGCGACAGCGGCGAGACTGCTGCGAGGCTCTCCTCAGGGCTCGGTTCTCCGGGCACCGGGCTGAGATCGAGCGGATCGACCTGCAGCGGATCCGGTACGATCGGCGCGGTGGTGCGCGTCGGATCGACGAACCAGTCCTCGGCGGTGCGGGCGGTGACGCCCGGTGCTGTGGTGCCCGGCTCAACGGCCGGATCATGTTGTCGCGCAAAATCGCGTGCGGTAGCCAATGTCTTCCCCTTTCGCTTGCCGGATGCCGCTCAGCTGCGCAGGATTCTCATCCGGCGGTTGCCCGGGTGATCCCACCTTCCCGTACCTAAAATTACACGCGTGTCATTACCCATTCGTCAAGCGCCCATTTGGTATGCGCGGCACCCGCAGCAGGCTATTCGAAAGTGTGTTCCAGCCGCGAGTGCGAGGAATCACTACATATAGTGCCGACCCTGCGGCACGACCACAACAGATGCCTTTCTGTGATTCTGCAGATTTTCCTTCAGCATCTGTGCCACCCGTCCGGCTCGCAGGCCCACACGGACCAGCGAGATGACATGATGGGAGTTATGACCGCCGGCTCCGCTCCTCATCCGCCGCCTGCCAGCCGCCTGCTGACCGCCTATGCCATTCCCGGCATCCGGCAGATCGGCCCCGGCGACGATCTCGCAGTCGAGATCGCCTGGGCGATCGCGAACAACCGCGTCCAGATCAAGGACGGCGATATCCTCGTCATCGCCTCGAAGCTCATCGCCAAAGCCGAAGGCCGCATCCGCACCGCCGCCGACCGGGCGGAGTTCGAAAAGCTCGTCGCGGAGAACTCCACCGGCACCGTGGCCGCGCGCACCTTCCAGACCGCCGATGGCCCTGCGCTGGTGGAGATCGCCCGCACTCGGATCGGCACCGTCCAGGCTGCCGCTGGACTCGACCGTTCGAACACCAACGGGGCTGAGGAGGCCGTGCTGCTGCAGCCTGCCGACCCGGATGCCGCTGCCGAACAGCTGCGCGCGGCGCTGTCCGAGCGGCTCGGCGCGCAGCTGGGCATCATCATCTCCGATTCGACCTCCCGGCCGTGGCGAGCCGGGGTCGCCGATATCGCCATCGGCGCAGCAGGCATCGAGGTGCTCGATGATCAGCGCGGGCAGGCCGATGACACCGGTCGCCGCCAGAGCGTGACGGTGCGTGCGGTCGCCGATGAGATCGCCGCTGCCACCGACCTCGTCAAGGGCTCCTCCCGCGGACTGCCGGCTGCTGTTGTGCGCGGCATGGCCGCCCATGTCCGGGCCGGTGACAGTGCAGGGGGCGCGCGCTCGCTGAGCCGGGAGTTCAGTGAGGACTGGTTCCGCTACGGCCATGTCGAAGCGGTCCACCGCTCCCTGGGCTGCCGGCACCTCGATGTCGCACCGGCCTCGGCGGATGGGGACGATGACATCCTCACGAAGGTCTCGCGCGCACTCGCAGTGGTGCGGCGCGGAGCGGCCCGCACGCCGGGCCAGTCTGCCTGGCGGCTGCGGGTGGCCGGCGCCGGCGGGCAGATACTCATCTCCCCTGCCGACACCCCGGCCCGCTCGAAGGTCGGCGGGCATCCGCTGCTTGAGGCGACCCTGGGCCTCGGCGCGCTTGTCGACCGGCTGCAGTCGGCGCTGTGGTGTGAGGATCTGCAGGCGAGCACCCAGTACACCTGGGCGGAGAACGGCTCACCGACAGGCGCGCGGCTGTCCATCGAACTCGCCGCAGAAGAGTGAAAGGGGATGAACATGCAGCAGCTCATTCAGACGCTCTCGGCCCGCCGGTACCCGGTGCTCACCTATCTGCCCGGCAGCGCTGAGCGCCTCGAACTCACCGGCACGGTGCTGGCGAACTGGGTGTACAAGACGACGAGCCTGTTCGCCGACACCGGCATCGGCCCGGATCTGGGACTCGGCATCGTACACACCGGCGGGCCCCTGCACTGGCGGTCGCTGGCGGCGCTGCTCGCAGCCTTCGGGCTCGATGCGCCGGTGACGATCCTGCAGCCGGGCGGGCAGCCGCCGGAGGGCGCCTGGGTCGCCTTCGCTGATGAAGACGCCGCCGCTGATGAGATCACCGCCGAGGCCGAGGAGGTCTTCGTCTACGCCGCCCCCGCCCTGGCGCTCGCGGCCGAGGCGCCGGCCGGCTGCATCGACTTCAACTCCGAAGTCCGTGCCCACCCGGATGTGTGCCCGATTTCCGGCGGCCGAATCACCCTGACGCTGCCCGATGGGCAGCGGATCGCCGGCACTCAGGCAGGCGGCGCCTCGGGAGCGGATCTCACCACCGCGGGGATCCCCGGAGACGCCGCTGAACTGCAGCAGCTGCTGGCCGCGCTGGGCAGCGGGACGGTGACGCTGGAGGCCTGAGGCCTGCGCAGCTCAGCTGTGCCTCTGACCCCGGTCATGCCAGAATGGGAGCATGGACAAAGTAGTTGCATCAGCCGCTGAGGCTGTGAAGGACATTGCGAGCGGATCGACGATCGCAGTGGGCGGATTCGGGGTCGTCGGCGTTCCCGAATACCTCATCCGCGCACTCCGCGATCAGGGCGCGGACGACCTTGAGCTCATCTCCAACAACGCCGGTCTCGACGGCCGCGGACTGGGCATGCTCCTGGAGTCCGGCCAGGTGAGGCGCATGGTCGCCTCCTATGTGGGAGAGAACAAGGAGTTCGCCCGGCAGTACCTGTCCGGCGAACTCGAGGTCGAGCTCACCCCGCAGGGCACCCTGGCGGAGAAGCTGCGCGCCGCCGGTGCCGGCATCCCGGCCTTCTACACCATCACCGGCGCCGGCACACAGGTCGCCGAGGGCGGCATGCCGTGGCTGTACGACGCAGAGGGCAACGTCGTCAAGGAGTCGCCGGCCAAGGAGACGAAGACCTTCGACACTTTCGGCGACAGCCAGGAGTACGTGCTCGAAGAGTCACTGCCGGCGGACTTCGCACTCGTGCGCGCCGCCAAGGCCGACCGCCACGGCAACCTCGTCTTCCACTCCTCGGCCCGGAACTTCAACCCGCCGGTCGCCCAGGCCGGGAAGATCACCATCGCCGAGGTCGAGGAGATCGTCGAAGCCGGTGAGATCGCACCCGATGACGTGCATCTGCCGGGCATCTACGTCCACCGGATCGTCGTGCTGAGCCCAGAAGAGGCCGCCGACAAGCCGGTTGAGAAGAAGACCGTACGGGAGGCTTGAGATGTCACTGACCAGACAGCAGATCGCGGCCCGGGCAGCCCAGGAGCTGCCTGACGGCTCCTATGTCAACCTCGGCATCGGCCTGCCGACGCTCGTGCCGAACTATGTGCCCGAGGGCGTCCACCTCGTGCTGCAGAGCGAGAACGGCCTGCTCGGCGTGGGTCCGTATCCCACCGAGGAGGAGCTCGACCCGGACCTCATCAACGCCGGCAAGGAGACCGTCACGATGCTGCCGGGCTCGTCGTATTTCGATTCGGCCACGAGCTTCGGGATGATCCGCGGCGGGAAGATCGACGTCGCGATCCTCGGGGCGATGCAGGTCGCCGTCAACGGCGATATCGCCAACTGGATGATCCCCGGCAAGATGGTCAAGGGCATGGGCGGTGCGATGGACCTCGTCCACGGCGCCCGCAAGGTGCTCGTCATCATGGACCACGTCGCCAAGGACGGCTCGCACAAGCTGCTGGAGGAGTGCGCGCTGCCGCTCACCGGCAGGGGCGTCGTGCAGCGCGTCATCACGAACCTGGCGGTCCTCGATGTCGAGGGTGATTCCTTCACCCTCGTCGAGCGCGCCCCCGGCGTCAGCGTCGAGGAGATCCGCGAGGCCACCGGCGCCACGCTCAACGTCGACGGCGATGTGCCGGAGATGCAGATCTAGCCGGCCCCTCTGCCGTGAGGACGTCATGACGATGAGGACACGCCTCGCCGCATCCGGCCAGCAGCACTGCTGCTGGCCGGATGCGGCGGGGCTGATGCGGATTCTGCGGCGCCGGATGCCGCCGTCGAGGAGTACCTTCACGGCGCTTGCCTCGGCGGATCTCGTGGAGATGGAGAATGCTGCCGACAGCGCTGCTGAGGACTCCCCCGGCCGCCCGCTATCTGGCACATCAGCTGAATGTGGTCAGGGCTCACATCGCCAACGGGAAGGTCTCACCCTCGGAGCGCGAAGCCAAGATCACCGGTGATGCGGCGAAGGTCTGCCTGCTCCGTCAGTGCGCCGACTACTGAGACTTCACCTTCGAGGACGGGAAGCTGGCGAGCTTCTCGATCAACGGCACCAGCGCTGATGAGCGCGTCATGGTCGGCAACGGAGACATCATCGAAACCGACGATCTCGTCGGATAAGAGGTGCTGTCGGCCGCCGTGTCAGCAGATGACGACCAGACGCTCACCGTCGCCATCCGGATCCACTCGTACGACGGAGAGCTCGACTCGATCATGGAGAGGACACCGAGCTACCGGAATCCTGACGGAGAACTGACTGACGAAGACGGCACATCTGAGGTGCCCTCCATGTTCTTCTCCGACTCAGAGGTCGTCGTCCTCCTGCGGTTCCCACACGCCGAGATCGGCGGAGAGGCCATCCTCGAGTTCACGCTGGAGAGCGGCAGCGATTCCTCCTCCACCGCACACGTCCCCGTCACTCAGGGCTGATGCGACAGTCCAGTCGTCGCGACGAAGAGATGACCGGCACCGGTGACGATGGGGGCGGGTTCCTCGGCTGCCACGAACACGGAGTCACCGGCCTGCAGGCGGGTGCCGTCATTGCAGGTGAAGGTGCCCGAGGTGCACAGCAGGATCGCCGGGCCCGCCCGGTGGACGGCGAGCTCCTGGGCAGCAGTGATGCCCTGCAGAGCGAAGTCGTCGGTGGCCCCGCGCAGCACACCGGCGGCATCCGGAGCGGCGAGCGCGGGCAGTCCGGGCTGATAGCTGACGACGGCATCGAGTTCGGCCACATCGATGTGCTTGCTCGTGAGCCCGCCACGCATGACGTTGTCCGATGAGGCCATGATCTCGACGCCGAGCCCGCCCAGATAGGCGTGCAGAATGCCGGCATCCAGGGCCAGCGCTTCCCCGGGCTCAAGGCGGAGCCGGTTGAGCATGAGAGCCACGAGCACACCCGGATCGTGCGGGAAGTCGGCCTGCACCTCGCGCAGGGTGAGCACGGGGTCGACGGCCGAGCCGGCATGGGAGGGATGTTCGTCACCGACCGGTTCGATGGAGATGCCGGCGAGCACATCGGCGAACGCGCCGTAGGTGTCGCGCTGTTCCAGCAGCAGACCGGTGGCCTGCTGCAGCGCCGCCGCCGAGGTGTCGGCGTCGAGTGCCGTCCGCCAGGCTTCCAGCGCCGGCAGCTGTGCATTCTCACCGGCCGCAGTCAGGGCGGCAGCGAAGCGGTCGAGGGTCGCAGCGATGGCAGCCGGCTCACGGAAGCCGCAGAGGGCGTGGAACTCAGTGAGCGCGCAGATGAGCTCGGGCTTGTGCGCATCGTCTTTGTAGTTGCGGTGCGCGGCATCGAGCGGGATGCCGGCAGCGTTCTCACGGGCGAAGCCGGCGCGCGCCTGTGCGGCGGAGGGATGCGCCTGGATCGACAGCGCGGTGGCCGCCGAGAGGATCTTGAGCAGGAACGGCAGGCGGGCGCCGAAGGCGTCGATCGAGGCCTGGCCGAGGGCCGCCTCGGGAGCGGTGTCGATCCATTCGAGGAGGGAGGCGACCGGCTGTCCGGCCTCGTCGAGCAGCTGGGAGGGGGCGACCGGGTGGGCGCCCATCCACAGTTCGGCGGCCGGTTCCTCGGTGGCCGGCAGGCCGAGGATCTCGGGGATGCCGGTGGGCGATCCCCAGGCGTAGCGCTGCACGGTGTTGGACAGGAACCGCACGGGCTCTCCCTTCGCATCGGTGTGGTGACAGCCTATGGGCTGCTCTGGAAGAGACCAACCCTAAGTCGTGCCGGTGACAGGCAGGCGAACGGTCAGTGACTGCGAGGTGTCCGGCGCACACGGCAGGCGCCCCGCACCGGTGTGGTGCGAGGCGCCTGCAGTGTGACGGTCAGTCAGCTCAGCCGGTCAGTCGACGACGCGGACGAAGACTGCGCCGCGCTTGAGCATCCAGCTGTAGGACCGCTTGGACGTACCGGTCCGCCGGGAGCCGGCGTCGTACATCTGGCCTTTGGTCTCAGAGACGATGCCGATGTGACCAGGCACCCAGATGAGGTCGCCGGGCTTGGCCTCCGAGGCGGGAATCACCTTGCCGGCTGCCTTCTGCGCCGAGCTGTGGCGCGGCAGGTTGATGCCGTTCTGCTTGTAGACCCAGCGGGTGTAGCCGGAGCAGTCCCAGCCCGAGGTGGTGTTGCCGCCCCAGACGTAGCGGACGCCGAGGCCCTTCTGCGCCGTCTTGATGATGCTGTCGCGGAGCTCCTTCTCCTTCTTCTTGGGCTTGTCGTCCTTCTTCTTGGGCTTGTCGCCCTTCTTCTTGCGCTTGTCGTCCTTCTTCTTGGGCTTATCGCCCTTCTTCTTGGGCTTGTCGCCCTTCTTCTTGCGCTTGTCGTCCTTCTTCTTGGGCTTATCGCCCTTCTTCTTGCGCTTGTCGTCCTTCTTCTTGGGCTTTTCGTCCTTCTTGGAGTCGTCGTCTGCTGGACCTTCCCCGTCGTCAGCAGGCGAGTCGCCGTTCTCTTCGGTGCCCTCGTCACTGTTGTCTTCGCCCGGGGGCGGGGTCTGGTTGTGATCCCGGACCCCACCCTCGATCGAACCGGAGGGCGAGAACTCGGTGGTGCCGTAGCCGTTGGCCCACACCAGTCGGGCTCCCTGGAACTTCTGTTCGCAGCGGTTGTCGTCACAGCTCGGCTTGCCGGTCGGGTAGCCGAGGTGCCCCTTCTCGTAGCCCTTCGAGCCCCAGTACTTCTGCAGGACGCCGTAGGTCGGCTGCGCGCCGGTGGCCGTCGACCAGTGCACCGAGCCCTTCTCGAACTTCTGGTAGGCACCGCCGTTCGTCAGGCCGCCGCGCTCATCTGTGGTCGGGAAGCCGAGCGTGTCGCGCATCTCGCCGGAGTACAGCTTGCGGATCGCTCCTGCGACCATGACGGTCTTGCCGTTCTTGTGGTAGACGGCGCCCTTCTCGAAGTCGCGGACGGTGCCGCCCTGGAACTCCTTCTCATCGCCGGTCGCCTTGCCGAGCTTGTCGGCGTTCTTTGCGGCGTACTCGTCGATCGGCGTCTTCTTCGGCTCCTCCTTCGTGGAGTCATCCTTCTTGGAGTCGTCCTTGGGCCCCTGACCGCTCTGCTGCATCTTCTCGATGTTGTTGCGCATCCCGCCGATCTTGGCGTAGAAGGCAGCTCCCGGGCAGGTGGTGTTGCCGAGGTCGCGGTGGCCGACGATCGTGTTGATGTTCCTGCCGGCGACGTTCGTCTTGCCCTTGGCTGGAACGCCGTTGGCCGAGAGCTTCCACGCGATCGCGTGCTCAACGGCGCGGAGGGTCTCCTCCGGCGGTGCGGACTTGTCGTAGGTGCCCATCACCGAGATGCCGAAGGTGCCGGTGTTGTATCCGGCGACATGCGCACCGATGACGGCGCGGTCGAGTCCGCCGGCGCGGCCCTCCCACAGGCGGCCGTACTTGTCGGCCAGCACGTTGTAGCCCACATCGGCCCAGCCGCGGCCGGAGGTGTGGAAGCTGTAGATGCCGCGCAGGATGCCCGGCACATCGGAGGCCTTGTAGTTGTTCGAGCCTGCGGTGTGGTGGATGACAGCGGTCTTGACGCCGTCGGCGTAGCTCGGGCTGCCCTTGCGCTTGCTCTCATCGGCGCCCCACGACTTGCGCGAGCCGATCTCCGGCTTCGGCACCTTCTTCAGCGAGGTGTTCGACACTTCCGCGCTGCCGGGGACATAGGAGGCGTTCTGCACGGCGTAGTCGTTCTGCTGCGTCGCGCCGCCCTCAGCTGCATCGCCGTAGCCCTCGGTCTCGATGACCGGGGTGTTGTTGGCGACCGCTGCGGCATCGCCGGGTGCGGTCTTCGGGTCGACGAGCACGAGCTCGGCGTTGGTCGGAGCCTCGGAGCCGAGCACACGCATCTGCACGGCGGTGGCGGCGTTGACGATGAAGGGCTCGGTGCCCTCGATGCCTTCGCCCTGGCCGTTCTCGTGCTCGACCTCTTCCCAGGCCGACCAGCCCTCAGAGGTCTCAACGCGGACCTCGATGGTGACATTGGTGTCGCCCTCATAGGATGCGCCGATGACCGAGGAGCGGCCGGCGGGCACCTCGAGGACCTCAGAGATCGCGGCGATGTTGACGCCGTCTTCGGTCTTCTCCTGGACGCTGCCGGACATATCCGGCTCTTCGGTGGCCTCAGGCGACTCCGTGGGCTCGTCCGGAGCCTGCGTGGAGTCATCGGAGCCGTTCCCACCGCCGAGGTCGGGGCCACCGGCATCGCCGAGGTCGCCTGGCGTGGTGCTCATGGGAGCTGCGGAGAAAGCGCCCGAAGTACCGATGCTCTGCTGCTTGAGCAGCGTCTCGGACTTCATGAGGTTGGGCAGATTGGTCATCGACTGGTTCGCAGCAGTGGCCGCGCCGCCGGAGGCTGCGCGCGCGCCGGGTGCTTCGAGTCCAGGCTCGCTGACATCGGTCAGCGACTTCTTCTCGACGTCGGGCGTGACAGTGTCAGCCGCCGCCGGCAGGACCAGACCCAGAGTCGAGGTCATGACTGCTGCGGCACAGGTCGCCACAGCCGGTATCAGTATTCTCATCGTTTCAGCCTTTTCGAGGAAGACAGGGAAGTTAGGCGTCACGAGCGATTGCCGTCATTGGCAGGATGACGAATCAGCTCAATATGACAGAATTGTTACATAGATTCCGGCGTGTTGCTTTGAAAAATCACGACGAAAGTTACTTACAACGATGTCGTTCAGCGTGTTCATGCGGCAGCAGGGGCCTAAAAAATTTTTGAGATCCCCTTGCGAAGGTCACGAATTCCCTGAATCCGGGGTCACAGAAGCACCGTTCCCGAGGTGGTGGGAACGGTGCGCAGGGTGGTGTCAGGGCACGGAGCAGATGGACTCGGCGTCGCCTTCTGCGGAGGACTCATCCTCCGCCGGGGCGGCGAGCGGAACCGAGCGGGCACCGGAGCCGATGACAGCCGCTCCAGCCGGGGCCGGGACGCCGGCGGCTTCGTCGTCCTTTTCGTTCTCCGAGGCTTCGATCGTCTCGGCGACGAGCGTGTGGATGGCGGCGAAGTCCGGGTGGGTGGGGTTCACCTCGGGCGGGCTGAGGTTGAGCGATTCGAGCGGATGCTCACGGGACTTCACCGCCAGGTCCACGAAGGTGTCGACCTGCAGCTGCGGGATGTCGGTGGAGACCACCTCGGGGGCGGCCTTGGCGATGTCCTGGAAGCGCAGCATCACGGTCGAGGCGTCGAGCTGTTTGAGCATCGCCTGCTGCACGCAGCGCTGGCGGACCATCCGCTCATAGTCGCTGGCGAACTCACGCGAGCGGGCGTACCAGAGCGCGTGGTAGCCGTCGAGGTGCTGCTCGCCGGGCTCGATCCACTCCTTGACCGGGCCGTGCTTGCCGGTGTTCGGGTCGACCTTCGAGGAGATCGGCACCCGCTTGTTGGAGACGAGGTCGATGCCGCCCATCGCGTCGATGAGCTGCTCGAAGCCCTTGAGGTCGATCATCGCGTAGTACTGGATCTCCAGCCCGGTGATGCCCTCGGCGGCGTCCTTGGTCGCCTGCACACCGGCCGGGATCTTGCCGTCGAACTCATCGGCGTGCTCTTCACCCTGCTGGTAGATGGCGTTGAGCAGGCACTCGTCACCGCAGTTGAAGCCCTGCGGGTAGTGCTGGTGCAGCGGCGAGTCCTCCGGGAAGGGCACGTTCTGCATATTGCGCGGCATGCCGATGCTCACGGCCTTGCCGGTCTTCGCATCGATCGAGATGAGCGAGAGGCTGTCGGGGCGGACGCCGGTGCGGCCCTTGCCGGCATCGGAGCCGAGCAGCAGGATGTTGTAGCGGCCGTCGACGGCGCGCTGGCCCCAGCCGGCGGCGAACACCTCGGTCATGAGCTGGCGCTGGCTGTTGACCATGACGGTGCCCCAGGTGAGCCCGCCGCCGATGACGAGCGCGCAGGCGAGGCTGGCGGCCAGGAAGCTGCGCCGGACCTTCGGGGTCAGGGTCACGAGTTCGACTCGGCGGAGCGTGTCGAGCAGGCAGATGATCCAGTTGAGCGTGTAGACGGCGAGGAATGCGGTGACGCCGGTGAGCACGAACGGATTGGTGCCCATGGAGATGAGGAAGCCGCGGGCGAAGATCGCAGCGGCTGCGGTGATGAGGATGAGCGCCCAGCCGATGAGGGTGAGGGTGAGGGCGAACTTCGCCCACCTGCGCACGCGGAACAGCGACTGCACGGAGCCGGGCACGAGGATCGTGGAGGCCAGCAGGATCCAGCCGCGGGCATTGCGCACCGGCTGGTCGGCGTAGTTGGGATAGCGCACCGGATCGATGTACTTCAGGGGCCGGCGCTCGGCCATCGGCTGCCTCCTCTCTGCCAGCGACTGCTCTCACGTCCCCCACCATGATGGGCAGCCCCACGCGCCCGAGGCGGTGTGACGCGGGGGCGGCAGCTGCGTTGCATGGGGACGTCGCGTCGGTACTGAACCAGGTTAGCGCTCAAGCCTGAGACTGCCTGGGAGAATCCGGCTGCGAGTGTCCGCGTGTCTTGCTGTCAGTCGGTCGTGTACAAGCTGTGAGAAGCCCCCTCGCTGTGCCGCCGGCTCCCCTAAGATGAGGGCTCCACTGGCACTTCGCAGATCGGACTTCGATGGCAACTGAAATGGGACAGTTTCTTTCGTCCCTTCTGACAGCGAACAATTCAACTCAGGCGATGCAGGCGGCGGTCCGCCATGTCGTCGCGGTGGTGCGGTGCGACATCTCATGGACGGGTGTGGTCAAGGCTGATGCTGAGATGCACATCGGAGCCCACCACGGACTTCAGACGCCAGAGATGGCAGCGGACTGGCAGCTGGCCGTCGGTGAGGGAATCGGCGGGAAGGCTGCGTCGCTGCGGCGCACGCAGAAGAGCAGCAACTATCTGCACGACTCACGCAGGGTGCCCGCCAAACGGCTGATCGACAACGAGAAGATCGGGTCAGTGCTCGTGTCTCCGCTCATGGCACACGACGCAGCGCTTGGAGTGCTGTATGCCGCAGACCGACGGAAGCGGAATTGGACTTCAGAGGACATCGACGAGCTGGAGTCGATCGCCGACCATCTCTCGGTGCGCCTGGCGCAGCTCGATCGCATCCGCCTGGCAGAAGCTCGGGTAAGCGACGCCCGGCGACGAGCCGAAGCAGCCGACTCCCACCTGACGTCGGCCATCGAATTAGTCGAGCTGCTGGGCTCGGCATCGGCGGTCAGTCACGCTCTGGATGCAGTCGCGGTTTACCTCAACGCCCGGATCGAACTGCATGACGGCCACAATTCAGTCATCGGGGCATCCGGTCCAGACCGGGCGTCATGCCATGGAGTAGAAATCTCCAGCCGGCTCAGCCCGCAGAGCAGACTGACGGTACACCTGTCCTGCGTCGATGAGGACACGACCCTCACCGAGCCGTCTGCCCGGATCGCTCTCCATGCGCTCAAGCTTCAGCTGCTGCGCCACTGCGAGCGGTCGGCGACAATCGAGACGCTGCGCGGAGACCTCCAGGAGAAGCTGCTGACCGGCAACTTCACCAATACGGCCCATATTCAGCGGCGACTCGCGCTCATCGGGTGCGCACCGATCGGATCAGATGCACGGGTTATCGTCATCAGAGCACGGGATCAGGCCGATCAGATCTCTGAGCGCTTCCACAGCGACCTGCGCACGACGTTCCCGGACTATCTTGTCGATCATCGCGATGAGTCCACTGTCGTCATCATCGGCAACGGCGGGTCGGAAAAAGAGCTCTCACTTCAGATCGCAGATCTGCTTGACCGCGAAGAGCATCGTCGGGAGCGAAAAGGCACGGCCGAAGGAAGCACAGGCGACAGCCGCAGATTCGTCGCCGGTATCGGACGTCGCACAGAACAGCTGCATGAGGTGTCCATCTCCTACGATGAAGCACGCGTCGCATGCACCGTGGGCGTGTCCAACCCGCAGACCAGCATCGACGGGGTCGTCAGCGCCCGGGCTCTGGGTCTTCAGGGTTTGGCGAGCATCCCTAATGTCCAGCTCCAGGCGATGGTGACGGACACGTTCGGGCCGATCATCGCCCATGACGAGCGCCACGGAACGCACTACATGACAACCATCAGCTCGTATCTGGCCAACGACCGACACCTCGGCGACACCGCAGCCGAGCTCCACGTGCACTACAACACTGTGCGCAACCGCATCGCCCGCATCGAAGAACTGCTCGACCTCAGCTTCGCCCGCACCGACGACCGGTATCGCGCGGAGACTGCCGTGCGCATGGCTGCCGTGCTCGCGGCCCGCACGGCGCCGACGACAGCCCTGTGACGATCTGACAGGCGACGGCCGGAAGTCTGTACCCGATTCACATAGCCAGCCCTGCATGCGTGCGACATCCTGACTGACAACGTGGCGCGGGCCACATCGCTCAAAGGAGAGGGAGTCGCAACGGTGCAATGTGATGTCATCCGGGACCTGGTTCTGCCAGCTGTCAAGAAGCACGGGAGCCGCACAGCCGTCATCGCCGACGGACGAACCTGGACATACCGGGAGCTGCACGATGCCGCACGTGAAGTCGCCAGCATTCTGGTCGCACGAGGGGTCAAAGCCAGCGACCCGGTGGCCATCATGCTGGACAACAGCGCCGAATACCTCATCGCCGACCTGGCGATCGCATCCGTCGGCGCTGCCAAAGTGCCCATCAACCTGATGCTCTCGCCAGCGGAGATGACCTACATCCTGTCCGATTCCGGCGCGAAGCTGGTGCTGACATCGGATGCTCGCAGAGGCACGCTGCCCGATGCGACAAGCGAATCCGTTCTGGAGAAGCTCATCCTCAGCGTCTCCGACGAACGACGTGTCGCGGTGGCCGACGCCGACGGCCCGCTCACAGCAGATGCCGCACAGGAGCTGCCTGCTGTCAGCGCCGAGGATATCGCGCTGATCATGTACACCGGAGGCACGACCGGCCGGCCGAAGGGTGTCGTCCACCTGCAGAAGGGCTTCGCCTCCAATCTCCTCTCGCACGTCATCGAAACCGAGATCACGGCTGACGATCACCTGCTGCTGTCCTCGCCGCTCCCCCACAGCGCAGGCGTTCTTGCAATCTCCGGTCTGCTGCAGGGAGCCGTTGTCGAGGTGATGAAGCAGTTCGACATGGAGTCCACCCTAAACAAGATCGAGACCGGTGGCGTGACGTATCTGTTCATGGTGCCGACCATGATCAACCGGCTTCTGGATGCGACCGAGGAACGCCCGAACTTCGATCCCGGCCGACTGCAGACGATCCTCTACGGCGCCTCCCCCATTTCGGAGGAGCGACTGCGTCAGGGACTGCGGATCTTCGGCCCGGTGTTCATGCAGCTCTACGGACAGACCGAGGCACCGAACTTCCTCACACGCCTTCGCAAAGACGACCACGACGCCGACCGCTTCCCCAAACGGCTGCGCAGCTGTGGCCAGCGCTCGCTCATGGCCGCCGTGCGCGTCGTGCGCAATGACGACACCGACTGCGATCCGCATGAGGTCGGCGAAGTCATCGGAAGCGCGCCCTATGTCATGGACCGCTACCTCAACCGTCCCAAAGCGACAGAGGAGACAGTCCGCAACGGGTGGCTCTACACCGGCGACCTCGGCTACATGGACGAAGACGGTTACGTCTACCTCGTCGATCGCAAGAAGGACATGATCATCACCGGCGGCTTCAACGTCTACGCCAGCGAGGTCGAACAGGCGCTGTCTGCGCTCGATCTCGTCCAAGACGTCGCTGTCGTCGGCACTCCTCACCCGGATTGGGGTGAGGCGGTCACCGCTTACGTCGTACCCGCACGTGCGGGTGTCGAGCCCGGCGACATCATCAACGCCTCCCGGGACGTGCTTTCCAGCTACAAGCGGCCGAAGTACGTCCACCTCACCGACGCTCTGCCCGTCACGGCCGTCGGCAAGATCAACAAGAAGCATCTGCGCGAGCGCAGCTGAGCCCAGCGTGATTCGCGCATGCCCACCGGCACGCACATTTTCCAAGGAGAACTTCACACATGAGCTCGACCACCAACCTCGAACGTAAGCCAAAGTTCCTCGACCGGTACCTTGCCTGGTTCATCCGCTGGATGCCGGATTCGTTCGTCATCTGCTTAGCTCTCACCATCATCGTCGGCACGCTCGCCTTCTTCCTCACCGGGACCTCGTTCTGGTCATCGGATGCCGAAGAGGTCACGCTCGTGTCTGCATGGACGGGTTCCTTCTGGAACCTGCTCGAATTCACGATGCAGATGACAGTGTTGCTGGCGACCGGCAACGCGGTCGCCACCTCTCCCCCCGGCCAAGCGCCTGCTTACCTGGGTCGCCCGGATCCCGAAGAACCGCACACAGGTGATCATCCTGGCCGGAACCGTTGCCAGCCTCCTCGGCTTCGTGCACTGGGGACTCGGCATGATGGGCGGCATCGTCCTCGGCAAGGAGCTCCTGGCCGAGGCGAAGAAGCGCGATATCAAACTCCACGCACCGGTCCTCGTGGCCACCTTGTTCATGTGCATGGTCCCCGGCGCAGCCGGCATGTCCGGAGCCGCAGTGCTGTATGCAGCCACCCCGGAGTACCTGCGCGATCTGGTGCCTGATTCCCACGTCGAAGCGACCCCGGTCTCCGTGCCGCTGACCGACACCGTCGTCCGTCCGGACTTCGGCCTTCTGCTCGTCGCCTGCATGCTCGTCGGCATCATCTTCATGCTGCTGATGCACCCGAAGGACCAGACGAAGATGAAGCAGGTCGACGCTTCGGTCTTCGAGGAGCTTGAGTCAGGTGCCGCCTCGGCGATCGTCGAACGCAACACCCCGGCACAGCGCGCCAACGCCAGCCGCATCGTCATGATCGTGGTCGGCGGCATCGGTCTGGCCTTCAGCATCCTCAATATCGCTGCAACCGGCATCGCCGGCCTCGACCTCAACGCCTACAACTTCCTGTTCCTGACCCTCGGCATTCTGCTGTGCGCCAATCAGGGCCCTGAATACTACGCAGGACTCGTGCGTGAGGGCATCTCCGGCACGTGGGGATTCATCCTGCAGTTCCCGTTCTACGCAGGAATCTTCGGCCTCATCAGTGCCACCGGACTCGGCGTCCTGATCTCGCAGGCGTTCACCGCCATCTCGAACGCGACGACCTGGCCGTTCATCGCGTTCCTCTACTCGGGAATCCTCAACATCGCCGTCCCGTCCGGCGGTTCCAAGTTCGTCATTGAGGCTCCGTACATCGTTCCCACCACACTCGACCTGCAGGCGGACTTCAGCCTGGTCATGCAGGCCTACCAGATGGGTGACGCGGTGTTCAATCTCCTCATCCCGTTCTTCGCGCTGCCGTACCTCGCGAACTTCAAGCTGAAGTTCGGTGAGGTCGTCGGCTACACGGTGCCGCCGGTGCTCGTCATGATCGGCGTCGTCAGCACCTATCTCCTCATCTTGTCGGCGATCGGCTGACCCAACAGGACGGAGAGTAATCCGGAGACGATAATGGGGCCGGTGTGAACGCGTAACGCATCCGCACCGGCCCCATCAGCGTCACATCACCCCAGCAGCTTGCGTCCCATCACCAGGCGCTGGATCTGGTTGGTGCCTTCGTAGATCTGGGTGATCTTGGCATCGCGCATCATCCGCTCGACCGGGTGGTCCTGCACATAGCCGGAGCCGCCGAGCAGCTGCACAGCATCGGTGGTGATCTCCATCGCCACATCCGAGGCGAAGGCCTTGGCGGCAGCACCGAAGAAGCCCAGGTCCGGGTCGTTGCGTTCGCTCTTGGCGGCAGCAGCGTAGGTGAGCTGGCGGGCGGCTTCGAGTTTCATGCCCATATCGGCAACCATGAACTGCACGGCCTGGAACTGCGCGACCGGCTTGCCGAACTGCTGGCGTTCCTTGATGTAGGCGATCGCGTAGTCGAGCGCACCCTGGGCCACGCCGAGCGCCTGCGCGGCGATGGTGACGCGGGTGTGGTCGAGGGTTTGCAGGGCGATCTTGAGGCCCTGGCCCTCCTCGCCGATGATCCGGTCGCCGGGGATCCGGCAGTCTTCGAAGAACAGCTCGCGGGTGGGGCTGCCCTTGATGCCGAGCTTGCGCTCCTTCTCCCCGAAGGAGAAGCCCTCATCGGACTTCTCGACAACGAAGGCCGACACGTTGCGGCCGCGCTCACCATCGGGGTCGGTGACGGCCATGACGGTGTAGAAGTCCGACACTCCGGCGTTGGTGATCCAGGTCTTGACGCCGTTGAGCACCCAGTCGTCGCCGTCGCGCACCGCGCGGGTCTTCATGCTCGCGGTGTCGGAGCCGGCTTCGCGCTCGGACAGGCCGTAGGAGAAGCCGGACGTGCCGGCAGCCACCGCCGGGAAGTACTTCTGCTTGATCTCCTCGGAGCCGCCGAGCTGCACCGGCATCGAGCCGAGCTTGTTGACCGCCGGGATGAGGGAAGAGGACATGCAGCCGCGGGCCACTTCCTCGATGACGATCGCCGTCGCCAGCGCATCGGCACCCACTCCCCCGTACTCCTCGGGGATGTGCGGGGCGAAGAAATCGGTGGCCACGAGCGCGTCGTGGGCCTCCTGCGGATAGCGGGCATTGGCATCGACGTCGGCGGCGTGCGGAGCGATCTTCGCCTCGACGACCTCGCGCACGGCCTCACGGATGGCTTCGTGGTCCTCACTCAGCTGGTAGATGTCGAACATGTCTCTCCTTCAGGGCAGGGGCTCTCGATGGGGCGGGTTGACAGGGCCGCTCAGCCGTCGAGCTGGTCGAGCAGTGCCCGGCCCTTGGCTTCGGCAGTGGCCTTGAGCTCGTCGCGGTAGGTGTCGAGGCGCCGTCTGACAGCAGCGGCGCTCTCATCGGCTCCTGCCCCGAGGATACGGGCGGCGAGCAGGCCTGCGTTCTTCGCCCCGCCGATCGAGACGGTCGCCACCGGCACTCCGGCCGGCATCTGCACGATCGACAGCAGCGAGTCCATCCCGTCGAGCTGTTTGAGCGGCACCGGCACGCCGATGACCGGCAGCGAGGTGACCGAGGCGAGCATGCCCGGCAGGTGGGCCGCTCCCCCGGCGCCGGCGATGATGACGCGGATGCCGCGCTCGGCAGCAGTGGCACCCCAGTCGATCATCTCATGGGGCATCCGATGGGCGGAGACGACCTCGGCGCTGGCGCCGATGCCCAGCTCAGCCAGCACCTCGGCAGCGGCGCGCATCGTCGGCCAGTCGGAGTCCGATCCCATCACGATGCCGACGGGCGCCGGGCCCGAGGCGGCTGCGGGCTCAGTCATGAGCGTGTCCCTTCTGCAGCTGGGCCGGTGCCCCCGCCGAGGAGGTGCTCGGCTCCTCCAGTGCGCAGGTCCGGGTGCGGGTTCGGGTCGGTGCCGGCGATGTAGTCGGCTGCGTGCCGGGCGCGGCGCAGCAGCTCAGCGGGGTCCTCGCCGGTGAGGTTGACGTGGCCGAGCTTGCGGCCCGGGCGCACGGACTTGCCGTACATGTGGACCTTGACCTGCGGGTCATGGGCCATGACGTGCAGATAGGCGTGGTAGAGGTCGTCGCGGTCAGCGCCGAGCACATTCACCATGACGGTCGCCGGCGCATGCGCAGACGGGTCGCCGAGCGGCAGGTCGAGCACGGCGCGCAGATGCTGTTCGAACTGCGAGGTGATCGCACCGTCCTGGCTCCAGTGGCCGGTGTTGTGCGGGCGCATCGCCAGTTCGTTGACGACATAGCCGTCGGCGGTTTCGAACATCTCCATCGCCATGACGCCGGTGACGCCGAGGCTGCCGGCGACTGTCAGCACATCGGCGCTGATCTGTGTGGCGAGCTCCGCGTCGAGGCCGGGGGCGGGTGCGAGCGCCTCTTTGCAGATTCCGTCCTGCTGGTAGGTCGCCACGACCGGCCACACTGCGGTCTGGCCCATCGGCGAGCGGGCGACCATGACCGCCAGCTCGCGGGTGAAGTCGATCTTCTCCTCCGCCAGCAGCGGCCGGCCCTCGGCCAGCCAGTCGGCGGCTTCGGCGGGTTCGTGGATGACGCGCACGCCGTGGCCGTCGTAGCCGCCGCGCGGGGTCTTGAGGATGAGCGGGAACCCGGCTTCGGCACCGAAGGCGGCGAGCGCCTCGGTCGTCGTCACCTGCGCCCAGCGCGGATTCGGCAGTCCGAGCTCGTCCATCTTCGCACGCATGACGAGCTTGTCCTGGGCGTGGATGAGCGCCTCGGGCCCCGGACGGCAGGGATGCCCGGCGGCGGCGAGCGCCCGCAGATGCTCCGCCGGGACGTGCTCATGGTCGAAGGTGATGACGTCGACGGTCTCGGCGAAGGCCTTGAGGGTGGCGTAGTCGCGGTAGTCGCCGACGGTCACATGCGCGGAGACCTCGGTGGCGCAGGCCGTCTCGGTCTCGGCCAGCACGTGGAATCCCACGCCCAGCGCTTCGGCGGCCGGGGCCATCATGCGCGCCAGCTGGCCTCCGCCGATCACTCCTACTCTGGGAAAAGTCACAGCACCACTGTACCCGGCCTCGGCCCGCCCGCCTGCGGTGGGTCGGTGCGGGTTCGGCGCATGCGTCCGGTACTCTCGTTAACGGCAGGAACCCGGATCCGACGACAGACAGGTGCGCTGCATGAACAGGTGCGCTGCATGAAGGCGGGCAAGGAGGCCAAGCGCGTCGCGAAGTTCTCCCTCGTCGGACTCATCGCCTTCGTCGTCGACTTCTTCGTCTTCAATCTGCTGCGCCTGGAGGTCCTCGGGATCGGGCCGCTGTGGGCGAAGATCATCTCCGTCACCCTCGCCACGCTCGTGGCGTGGATGGGCTCGCGCTATTGGACCTTCAAGGACGGCCGCAACCCGTCGGCCACGCGCGAGGCGGTGTGGTTCTTCCTCGTCAACGGCCTCGGCCTGCTCATCGCGATGGGCTGCCTGTGGGTCTCGCACTATCTGCTCGACTTCCGCTCCGCGCTGGCCGACAACATCTCTGCCAATGTCATCGGCGCCGGTCTCGGCAATGTCTTCCGCTACCTCATGTACCGGCTCGTCATCTACCGCGTGACACCCCGGCGGCCCAGCCGCCGCCGCGAGGTCATCTCCGTCGACGAGGACTGACCGCGCCCGAGGTGTGGGCTGGCTCCCGAGGCGCCAGATGGCTCAGGTGCGCAGCAGCGGGATGGCGAGTTCTTGGCGTGTGATGCCGCCGTGGTGGCCGATGAGGGCGAGCGCTGATGGGGAGTCGTGCGCGGAGTCGATGATGCCGGTGCCGGCGTGGCAGATGACGATGACGTCGCCGATCCGCTCCAGGTTCGACTGCCGCACGGGTCCGAAGAAGCCGCTGCTGATCGCCTGCGCACGCGTCATGACGAGTCCCCGATCCCCGAGGGTCTCGGCGTAGGCCGCGTGGACGGTCTCGAGCGCGCCGGGCTGCACGTAGACGTGCACGGCGCGCGGCTCACCGCCGATGCCGGTGACCCCATCGCGCAGCTGCGGATGTTCGGCGAAGTCGATGCGCGCCTCGGCCGGCAGGTCGACCATGCCGTGATCGGCGGTGATCGTCAGCCCCGCATCGGCGGGCAGGCTGTTGGCCAGGCGGGCGAGGTGTCCGTCGATCTCTTCGAGCTCCTCGGTCCAGTCCCAGGAGTCGACGCCGTGGACGTGGCCGGTCTTGTCGAGGTTGCCCCAGTAGAAGTAGATGAGCCGCCGGCCGGGTGCGCGGGCCTCCTCAACGGCGTGGGCGACGCGCTCGGCCATCGTCTTCGAACCGCGGAACCGGCCGCCGCGCAGGGACGCCTGGTTGAGGCCGCGGCCGGCGAACTTCGGCTCGCCCAGGCTCACAACGTCGACACCGGCGGCGGTGAGCCGTTCGAACATCGTCGCATCCGGCACCCACACCTCGGGGTCGACCTCCGGATCCCAGGTGAGCTGATTGAACACGACATCGCGCTGCGGGTCGCGCAGCTGATAGCCGACGATCCCGTGGGCGCCGGGCAGCATGCCGGTGCCCAGGGAGGACAGGGAGTTCGCCGTCGTCGACGGGAATCCGGCGCTCATCGGCAGCATGTCCGGCAGCAGCCCGCGCAGGAACGGAGCATGCGCGGCGCGGGCGCGCAGCAGCTCAGCGCCGAGCCCGTCGATGAGCGCCACGACGACGACCCGGTCCTCGGTGTCGAAGCCGAGCTTCAGCGCCCGCGCTGTGGCACCGGCGTCAAGGATGTCGCCGGCGCCCAGCGTGATGGCGGCAGCCGGGACGACATCGGAGAGCAGCAGCGCATGCCGGTAGTCCGGCGCCCCCGCCAGCTGGACCGCACCCATCACCGCGTCGTTCACAGACCGCCGAGGCCCTGGCTGCGGCGGGCCTCGAACACCTGGCGGCGCAGCCGGAGCGCGAACTCGACGGCCTGGTCGACCGCCGGCTGCCCTTCGGCCTGGGCGCTGATGCGCAGGGTGACGTCCTCGGGGTAGACGGAGCCGGAGTAGCCGTGGTCGCCCTCGCATTCGGGGTCGCCGCAGGTTTCAGGCACGACGTCGAGGCGGCGCATCGCCTCCCAGCCGAGGGTGAGCGCGACCTCGACGGGCCGGTCGCCGGGCTGATAGTCGGCCGGATTGTCATAGGTGCGGGAGATGAGCATCGTGCGCATCCGGGCGAGCGGAATGTCCTCGGTCGTCGTCACCCCGCGCGGCATCTGCCCGAGCACCGCCTGCGGCTCATCGTCGACATGGGTGAGCAGCAGCCGCGTGGGGGTGAGCACGAACGCGGTGATGTGCCGGTGGATCGAGTCGAGGTCGACGTGCGTATCGAGGTGCACGAGGTGGGAGACGACCGGTTCGCCGAAGAGCGATTCGCTCAGCATCTCGGCGGCCAGCTGCGGATAGTATCCGGCGGCCTGCAGGTCGTGGGCAAGTGATTGCGGGATCGTGGGCATGCCCCCATTGTGCCCCACACCGGCTCCTGCACCCCACCGGCACTACCACCGGGTGCAGCCGAGTCATTATGCTGGCAGCATGGGAGCCTATCCAGCGTATTGGGAAGCCGATGTCGTCCTGCGCGATGGAGCCACCGCTCATCTGCGCCCGATCGTGCCGGAGGATGCCGAGGGTGTGCAGGAGATGCACTCCAAGCAGTCCCCGGAGTCCATCTACCTGCGGTTCTTCGCCCCGCTGCCGGTGATCCCGGCCAAGGACCTCGAGCGCTTCGTCACCGTCGACTATCACGACCGCGTCGCCTTCGTCATGACGATCGGCGAGGAGATCATCGGCACCGCCCGCTACGACCGGCTCGATGAGACCTCCGCCGAGGTCGCCTTCAACATCTCCGACTCCCATCACGGCCGCGGCATCGGCTCGATCTTCCTCGAACACCTCGCCGCCGCTGCCCGCGAGCGCGGCATCAGCGTCTTCACCGCCGAGGTGCTGCCGCAGAACCGGCAGATGCTGCAGGTCTTCGCCGCCGCCGGCTACGAGGTCTCCCGCGAGTTCGACGACGGGGTCGTGGCCGTGCGCTTCGACATCGACCCGACGGAGAAGTCGATGCAGGTCCAGGAGGCCCGCGAGCACCGTGCGGAGGCGAAGTCGGTGCGCCAGATCCTGCACCCCTCCTCCGTTGTCGTCATCGGCGCCTCCCGCACCTACAACTCCACCGGCAATCTGCTGCTGCGCAACCTCGTGGCCGCCGACTTCGCCGGCACCCTGTCCGTCGTCCACCCGGAAGCCGATGCGGTCGCAGGCGTGCCTGCCGTGCGGCGCCTGGAGGATCTCGACGACCCGGCGGATCTGGCGATCATCGCTGTGCCGGCCGAATCCTGCGCGCAGGTCGTGCGCGACTGCGCCGCCAACGGGGTGAAGGCCTGCGTCGTCATCTCCTCCGGCTTCGCTGAGACCGGCGAGCAGGGCCTGGAGCTGCAGCGCGAGATGGTCACCACCGCCCGCTCCCACGGCATGCGGGTGGTGGGCCCCAACTCCTTCGGCGTGGCCAACACCTCGCCCGAGGTGTCCCTCAACGCCTCGCTGGCCCCGTTCCTTCCCGGCGCGGGAACCTTGGGTCTGTTCAGCCAGTCCGGTGCCCTCGGCACTGCGCTGCTGGCGGCCGCCAAGACTCGCGGGCTGGGGATCTCGACCTTCGTCTCAGCCGGCAACCGCGCGGACCTGTCCGGCAATGACATGCTGCAGTACTGGGAGGAGGACCCGGCCACCCAGGCGGTGGGCCTGTACCTGGAGTCGATCGGCAATCCGCGGAAGTTCTCTCGCATCGCCCGCCGGGTCTCCCGGGTCAAGCCGGTCATCGTCATCAAATCGGATCTCACCGGCCGTGAGCTCCCTCCCGGCCACCAGGTGCGGCTCTCCAGCCTGTCGGGCAAGGCGCTCGACCAGGTGCTCGGGCAGGCCGGCGTCATCCGCGCCGACACCGTCCACCAGCTCTTCGACGCCGCCCAGGTGTTCGCCTCCCAGCCGCTGCCGCGCGGCCGCCGGCTCGGCGTCATCGGCAACTCTGCGGCCCTGTCGACCCTCATCATCCAGCGCGCCCGCTCCGAGGGCCTGCGCGTGGACTCCCCGGCCGTGTCGATGCACCCGGAGGTCGGTGTCGAGGAGTTCGAGCAGCGGCTGAGCGCCATGTACGCCGATGCCTCGATCGACTCCGTCGTCGTGACCTTCACCCCCTCGGCCGGGGCTGATGAGCGGGAGATCGCCGCCGTCCTCGCCGAGGCGGCAGCCCAGTCGGGCAAGGCGACCGTCGCCTGCTTCCTCGGCATCCACGGCGTGCAGGACGAGCTCACCGCCCATGTCACGGACGAGTCGGGCACCGCCACCGCCCACACGGTGCCCAGCTATGTGGGCCCGGAGGATGCCGTATGGGCGCTGGCCCGGGCGACGGACTATGCGATGTGGCGCAAAGCCGATCACGGCGTCTACCCGGAGTTCGGCGATATCGATCAGCGTGCTGCCCGGAAGATCATCGAACGCAATCTCGCCGGGGTCTCCGGCGGTGAGCGCGTCATCCTCAGCCGGGATGACTCCCGGGAGCTGCTCAACCACTACGGCATCGAATGCCTGCCCTACATCACCTCACGTTCGGTCGAGGAGGGCATTGCCGCCGCCGAGCAGCTCGGCTATCCCGTCGCCCTCAAGGCCGTGCACAAGCGGCTGCGCCACCGCATGGAGCTCGGCGGGGTGCGGCTCAACATCGACAGCCCCGAGGAGCTCGCCGAGGACTGGCAGGGTATCGCCGGGATCATCGACGCGCTGCTCGCCGCGGATGAGGACCACGGCATCGACGTCCAGCCGATGGCCCCGCCCGGCACCGCCTGCGTCATCACCGCCGGTGAGGATCCGCTGCTCGGGCCGATGGTGTCCTTCTCCCTTGCCGGTGACACCACGGAGCTGCTCGACGATGTCGCCCACCGGGTCGCACCGCTCACCGATGTCGATGCCAAGGAGATGGTCCGCTCGCTCAAGTCCTCACCGCGGCTGTTCGGCTACAAGGGCCTGCCGGTCATGAACGTCGCTCCGGCTGAGGACGTCATCCTGAGGCTCTCCGCCCTCGTCGAGGAGTTCCCGGCCGTGCGGGAGATCGAGCTGCGGCCGATCTCGCTGACGGAGACGAATGCGCATCTGCTCTCCGTCAAGGTCGAACTCGCTGCCGAAGCCGACCGGATGGACTCCCAGCGCCGCCGCATGAGCGTCGGCTGAGCGCGCGGCGAAACCTCGGCACCCGGCGAAATCCCGGGCTTCGCGGCGGTTTCCCGGTAGCATAGGCCTGTCGTTTCGCCCGTCGAAGGAGTCCCATGACAGAGCCGGTGGCTGGCCAGGTCGTCGATATCGACGTCTCCGAGGAGATGGAGACCTCGTTCCTCGAGTACGCGTATTCGGTGATCTACTCCCGGGCCCTGCCGGATGCTCGCGACGGCCTCAAACCAGTGCAGCGGCGCATCATCTACCAGATGGGCGAGATGGGTCTGCGGCCCGACCGCCCGCACGTCAAGAGCTCCCGCATCGTCGGCGATGTCATGGGCAAGCTGCACCCGCACTCCGATGTCGCCATCTACGATGCGCTCGTGCGGCTGAGCCAGGACTTCGTCATGCGCACCCCGCTCGTCGACGGCCACGGCAACTTCGGCTCCCTTGACGACGGCCCGGCCGCACCTCGCTACACAGAGGCCCGCCTCACCGATGCGGCGCTGACGATGATCGCCGGACTCGATGAGGACGTCGTCGACTTCGTCCCCAACTACGACTCCTCGACCACCCAGCCGGAGGTGCTGCCGAGCGCCTTCCCCAATCTGCTCGTCAACGGTGCCTCCGGCATCGCCGTCGGCATGGCCACGAACATGGCTCCGCACAATCCCGGCGAGGTCATCGCCGCCGCCCAGCACCTCATCGAGAACCCGGAGGCCGAGCTCTCGGAGCTCATGAAGTTCGTGCCCGGCCCGGATCTGCCCTCCGGCGGCCGGGTCATCGGGCTGTCCGGGGTGCGCGAGGCCTATGAGACCGGCCGCGGCTCCTTCCGCACCCGCGCGACGGTGAAGATCGAGAACATCACCGCCCGCCGCAAGGGCATCATCGTTTCCGAGCTGCCCTACCTGGTGGGCCCGGAGAAGGTCATCGAGAAGGTCAAGGACGTCGTCGGGGCGAAGAAGCTCACCGGCATCGCCTCGATCGATGACTTCTCCGACCGCAAGCACGGCCTGCGGCTGGTCATCGGCATCAAGAACGGCTTCAACCCCGAGGCGGTGCTCGAGGAGCTCTACCGCCTCACCCCGCTGGAGGACTCCTTCGGCATCAACAACGTCTGCCTCGTCGACGGGCAGCCGCGCACGCTCGGGCTCAAGGCGCTGCTGGAGGTCTACGTCGACCACCGCATCGACGTCACCCGCCGGCGCACGGTGTTCCAGCTCGGCAAGGCCAAGGACCGCCTCCACCTCGTCGAGGGTCTGCTGACGGCAATCCTCGACATCGATGAGGTCATCGAGCTCATCCGCTCCTCCGATGATGCGCAGATCGCCCGCACCCGGCTCATGAGCGTCTTCGACCTCTCCGAGGTGCAGGCCACCTACATCCTCGACCTGCAGCTGCGCCGGCTGACGAAGTTCTCCCGGCTCGAACTCGAAGCCGAACAGGATGAGCTGAAGAAGCGCATCGACTACCTGCAGTCGATCCTCGATGACGAGGCGAAGCTGCGCCAGGTGGTTTCTGATGAGCTCGGCGAGGTCGCCGATCAGATCGACTCGCCGCGGCGCACCGTGCTCGTCGAAGGCTCCCACAAGCAGATCACCGCGCGCGGCCGGAAGAAGGGCTCGCCTGAGCTGCAGGTTGCCGACTCCCCCACCTGGGTGCTGCTCTCGACCTCCGGCCGGATCGCCCGCACCGCGGACCGCTCCGCTCTGCCGACGACCGGCAAGCGGCTGGCCCATGATGCGCTCATCTCCCAGGTCGCCTCCACCACCCGCGGGACGATCGGCGCGATCACTTCGAAGGGCCGGCTCATCACCGTCGACGTCGTCGCCCTGCCGGCGCTGCCGCCGCAGGCCACCCGCCCGGGCCTGGCCGGAGGTGTCAAGGTCGGCGAGTTCGTCACGCTCGACTCCGGTGAGAAGGTCTTGGGGCTTGTCGACATCACGCAGGACTTCGTGCTCGCCACCGCCCACGGCGTCATCAAGCGCGTCGCCGGTGCGGAGCCGGCCAAGGGCAAGGAGGCCTGGGATGCCATCAACCTCAAGCCCGGCGACACCGTCATCGGTGCCGGGCAGCTGCCGGACATCGACGCCGCCCGCGCGGTGTTCATCACCTCGAACGCCCAGCTGCTGACCTTCGGCACGGATCTGCTGCGCGCCCAGGGCTGGAACGCCGGCGGTGTGTCCGGCATCAAGGTCGCCGCTGATGCCACTGTCCTCGCCTTCAGCCTCATCGACCCGGCCGCTGAGAACCGCGTCGTCACGATCGCCACGGGTGAGGACTTCTACGGTGAGACGGCGCTGAGCGTCAAGGTCACCGATCTGGCTGAGTTCCCCACCAAGGGCCGGGCGACTGCCGGTGTGCGTGCCCACCGCTTCCTCAAGGGCGAGACGGAGCTCGTCCTCGCCTTCGCCGGACCGGATCCGCAGGGCGCGGCCACCGGCGGTGGGGCCCGCAAGCTGCCGACAGAGCTGGGGAAACGGGATGGTTCCGGTCAGCCGCTGGAGTCGAAGGTTGATGCGATCGGCACTGTCCCGCACGCTTATGGCGCGGAGGCTGGTTCGGCTGATCCCGAGGCGAAGGGGAGTGAGGAGACCACGGCCGGTGGGCTCAGCGCTGAAGAGCTCGAACGCCGCAAGGAGGAGATCGCTCAGGCGCGCGACGAGGACGACTCCCCCGTCGTCATCGTCTCTTCCGACGACGAAGACGGTTCGGGCGGCGCGCTGTTCTGAGCGGCTCAGCGGCCAGGCGCGATGACTGTCAGTCCAGCGGATTCGGCCGCCTGCGCGAGACGACGATCGTACGTCAGGATGGCGTCGGCATCGAGGCGAATAGCGGTCTCAAGATGCAGCGCGTCGAGAGTTCGCAGCAATTCCATCGGCAGGAACCCAGCATTGCGGAAGACTGCCCGGTCGAGCGCAGCGAGGGCCACTCCGTCGAGTAGGGCTGTCACGTCAGTTTGGCTCAGCCCGTCGCGGACGGCGACGCGACGGAGCTCGGTCTCGAGCAAGTCGCTGGAGACCAGCGTCGCCGAGGTTTCGTCGAGCCAGCGCTCCAAAGATTCGCTTTCCGGCTCAGGCTTCAGGAGTGCTGCCAGCGCGGAGGTATCAACGTAGACGACTCTGGCGTTCACACCCGATCCTCACGCTGCTCATCCATGAGCTCCTGCACAGATCGCTCGCTGCGCCTGCGCTTAATGCCGAGGTCCGACCAGCCGCCGACACGCTTGGCTGGGCGGGTGATCTCAAGTCCGGGCGCAGGCGCATCCAAAGGGATGACACGACCGACTGGGACCCCGCGATTCGTCAGCACGAAAGAGTGACCTTCGCTCACTTCTCGAAGGACACGACTGGACTCGTTGCGCAGTTCGCGCTGAGACAGACTTTCGGGTTCGGGCTGGGCAACACTCATAATCTAAGTGTAGCACCCGTGCGACGCGTCGATTTGGCCAGGACCAGCGCAGAAGGCGTTGCGCATCTGAAGGACTATCTGATGCATGCGGAGAAGCGCGAAGCTGTCGGGGCGACCCAGCAGATCGATGACTACAACCTCTAGGGAGCGCATCGCCGCCGCTCTGCTAGACGAAGGCCTAGAAGTGACACCAGATGTGGGAACTTCACGATTCCGCGTCGACTTGGCTGTGCGTGCTTCGCAAAACCATGGTTGGCTCGCAGTGACGCTCGACTCGCCTGAGTGGGCCGCTCGATCCATTGTCGCTGATAGAGAAGCGCTGCCGACTACCATCCTCAAGAAAGTTATGGGATGGCAAGACACTCTGCAGGTGCTGCTGCCGGTTTGGCTGCGCGACCCAGAACGGGTGATCGAACAGATCAGTTCGGCAGCGCAGGCGCTCGAACTTCCTGAGATGACAGAAGGCACGCACGCTACTTTCAACGAACATGGGTCCGCAGGTCCGAAAACTACCATCCCTCAGTCAGAAATCCGGCAATCCAACGGATCAGGACCAGAGGAGTCCCCTGCACCGCTTGCTCCTGAGGCACACGATCCAGAGGCGGATGCGCTCTCGCCGATGCTCGTGCGTGATGCAGAACCGGTTGTGAAAGAGACGGTGACAGCAGGCCCGCAGGAGGCGGCCTCCTCGTCCGGACCGTATGCGTTTGTTAAGGCCTCCACGGAGGTGATCGGCAACGTCGACGTCCTGAATCAGCTTGACTCCCCTGCCGTCCGCACCCACATTGCCACCCACCTGGACGAGATCGTCGAAATCGAGGGACCGATCGAAGCTGGACGACTGGCTAAAGTGCTCGCCAGGCGCTTTCAGCTAAGCCGCGTGCGCCAGGCGCGGCTGAGCGAGATTCTCGCCTGCACAACGAAGAGCGCCGAGAGCTCCCCGTTCGGGAGGTTTTACTGGCCTGACAACGTCAATCCCGAGACCTATGCCGGGTACCGGCCGCGGCTCGACGGCGGAGAGGTAGCGATCCACGAGATTTCCCACCGAGAGATCGCCAATGCTCTCGTCTCGACCCTTCGTACCCAAGGGGAACAGTCAGACGATGATTTGGTTCGCGAAATCGCCGGCGTGTTCGGATACAACAGGCTCGGAGTACGCATCCGGAAGCGGCTGGAGGGCGTCATCATATGGGCAATTGATTCTGGCCGCATGACGCGGACTGCGAGCGGAAAGCTGGCGGCACTGTAAGCTTCGTCGCCGCATCGGCGGTCGCCAGGACGATGAACGCCGTATGAAAGGCGGGATTCAGCTGGCGGCCGAATTGCTCGTTTCCTACGTGGTGGCCCAAGAGTATAGAGATCGGTCTAGGCGAATAGATCATCTTGGCCGAGGTCTAAAATCGTCGGGAATCACCTGCTCCCTCGGCGCGGACACATTCTTAGCTGTCCGTTTCCGGCCGTGCGGCGGCACCACGAGATTGTGCTACTCGTCCCCGTCCATCGACAGGTCGAGGCTCTCAGCCGTTCCCCGGTCCATCTGGAACATCGAGATCTCACCGAGGCCCTGCAGGTTCGTCGTCTGCCGCTTGGAGAACACGTACTCCCCTGAGCGTTCGAGGATCCGTGCGGTCTCTCGATCGGTGACGACGGTGCTCGGTTCGCCGATGGCGGTCAGGCGGGCTGCGAGGTTGACCGTCGTGCCGAACACATCGCCCAGGCGTGAGAGCACCCGTCCCCATGACAGTCCGAGGCGTGCCTGGGGCAGGTCGTTGTCGGCGATGATGAGGTCGCGGATCGACAGGGCGATCTCGGCTCCGGCCTGCGGGGTTTCGGCGATGAAGAACACCTCATCGCCGACGGTCTTGATGACGCGGCCGTTGCCGGTGGCCACGACGTTGAAGACGACGTCCTGGAATCGCTTGACGAGGTAGGCGAGCTGCTTGGGCTCCAGCTTCTGCGACAGGCGGGTATAGGAGACGAGGTCGACGAAGCCGACGGTGCGCGCCAGCGGCATCTGGGAGTCGTACCAGCCGTGCTGGTTCTCGATCGCCAGTCCTTCAGCGACGTTGACGTTCATCCGGCCGAGCGCGCCGGCGAGGTTGCGCCGCCATGCATAGACGAGCACGCGTTCCAGCGGCTCGATGCTGCTTTCGAACAGCTGGATCGCCTGCTGCCGGGCCTGGGTCTCATCGAGACCGCGGGCATCGGAGAGATACTCGACGAGCGTCTCCATCTGCCAGACGACGAGACGGTCGCTGGTCTGGCCGATCGCCCGCGCCAGGGACAGCACCGTCGCCTCGTCGAGGACTCCGGCGTCGACGACCGAGGCGATCTCCCTGAGTGCTTTGGAGTCTTCGACGGTGAACGCCGTCTCTCCTTCGGGCACGCGGGCCATACCGAGTGAGCGCCAGAACTTCCGGGCCGCCACTGTGGAGACACCCGCGAGCTGGGCGACCTCCTTGCGGGTGAGCACACGCTTGCCGCCGATGAGGCTCTCCTCCAACTTCTGTGCCGCAGAGCGCAGCTGATAGATCGTCGATTCGATCTCCGCCTTCTCACGCTCATCGACAATCGACTCATCCACGGTCTGCGGCTTGGGTCGCGCACCTGCCAGACGCGCGGCGAAGGCCTCCTGGGCAGCACGGGCAACGGCGTCGAGTTCGTCGTCAGACTCCTCAACAATGCGCCGCTCAGCAGCAGGCTCCTCAGCAGCCGCGGAGTCCACCTTCCACGGATCTTCGTCACCGACACCAGCATGCTCGTCCACATGCTCCAGCCGCGGCTCTTCGTCGCGGCTGGGCTCTTCTTCGCCGAGCACCTCGTCGCCGAGGTATTCGGTGTCGTCGGACGGTGTCGTCATCGGGCCGGCCTCAGATGTGTGACCTCACCGGCGCTGACCACCTCACGGCCGGCACCGGTGTCGATGATGAGGTTGCCGCCGGCATCGACGTCGACGGCCTTCCCGCGCAGCTGCACGTCGCCGGGCAGCTCGGCCCGGACGTCCATGCCGAGGGTGACCATGCGGTTGCGGATCGCATCGGCTGCTGCGGACTGTGCGAACGCCTCAGCAGTCGTCGAGGAGAACAGCGCCGGGATCGCCTGGTGCAGGCCGCGCAGCACCTCAGCGAGCAGCTGCTCGCGGGTGATCGTCCCACCGGCCAGCGCGATCGAGGTGGCAGTTTCTACCGGCAGTTCGTCTGCGGTGATGTCGACATTGATGCCGATGCCCAGCACGATCGCCATCGCGGCCTCACTGCCGGCCGGCAGCTGGCAGGCGCGGCTGAGGATCCCGCAGAGCTTCTTCCCGTCGACGAGCACATCATTGGGCCACTTCACCTGCGCACTCACACCAGCGGTGTCCACGGCTTCGGCAACATCCCAGCCTGCGATGAGCGGCACCCATCCGAGTCCGGCCAGATCGAACCCCACGGGCACCCGCATGACGGTCGAAAAGGTCAGGCTCGCAGCCGCCGGGACGGTCCAGGTGCGACCGAGCCGACCGTGGCCGGCGGTCTGATGGTCGGTGCCGTACACGGCACCGTCAGCCCACTCCTCGGGAACGGCGGCAACCGCCTCGGCGAGCGCATCGTTGGTTGACGGGCAGGCGGCAGGCCACTCGATGCGCGGCACCTCGACATCTGCGCTGGCCAGGCCGGCGCGCAGGGTCGCGAGATCGAAGGGAGAACGGGAAGCTTCTGTGTGCACTAGATCACTGTATGGCTTTTGGTGGCTTCGCACAACGACAGAGCCGGGCGGTACATTAGTGCCATGACCGAAAGCACTGTCCCTCGTACGACCGCCGAACGCATCGCCGCGTTCGAATCCCGCCGCCAGGCCGCACACGCTGGAAATGAGCGTGCTGTCGCCAATCAGCACAAACGCGGCAAGCAGACTGCTCGTGAACGCATTGACCAGCTGCTCGACGACGGTTCGTTCCAGGAGATCGACGAGTTCGTCCGGCATCACAACACGCAGTTCGGGATGGAGAACAACCGCCCCGACGGTGACGGCGTGGTCTGCGGTCTCGGCACGATCGACGGACGCACGGTGGCGGTGTTCGCGCACGACTTCACGGTGCTCGGCGGGTCGCTGGCTGAGGCGAATGGCCGCAAGATCGTCAAGGTGCAGAAGCTTGCGCTCAAGCTCGGCTGCCCGATCATCGGCATCAACGACTCGGGTGGTGCCCGCATTCAGGAGGGCGTCGGATCGATTGCGCTGTTCGCTGAGATCTTCAAGTGGAACGTGGCGTCGTCGGGTGTCATCCCGCAGATCTCGCTCATCATGGGCCCGTCTGCCGGCGGCGCGGTCTACTCCCCTGCTCTGACTGATGTCACGATCATGGTCGATGGGACCAGCCACATGTACATCACCGGACCGGATGTCATCAAGACCGTCACCGGTGAGGACGTCGGGCATGAGGAGCTCGGCGGTGGACGGACCCACAACTCGGTCTCCGGCAACGCCCACTACCTGGCCGCCGATGAGACCGATGCGCTGAACTTCGTGTGCGATCTGCTCTCGTTCCTGCCGCAGAACAACCTCGACGACGCGCAGGACTTCGACGCCCCGGCGGATCTGACCATCGATGATGAGGATCTGGAACTTGATGAGCTGATGCCGGATTCGCCCTCGCAGCCGTATGACATCCTCGATGTCGTCACCCGGGTGCTCGATGAGGGTGAGTTCCTGGAGATCTCCGAGCTGTTCGCCCCGAATGTGTGCACCGGGTTCGGCCGCGTCGAGGGCACAACGGTGGGCATCATCGCCAATCAGCCGATGCAGCTGGCCGGCACGCTCGACATCGACGCTTCGGAGAAGGCCGCCCGGTTCGTGCGGCTGTGCGATGCCTTCAACATTCCGATCCTGACCTTCGTCGATGTGCCCGGGTTCCTGCCCGGCACCGACCAGGAGCTCGGCGGCATCATCCGCCGCGGCGCGAAGCTCATCTACGCCTATGGTGAGGCGACCGTGCCGCTTATTACGGTCATCACCCGCAAGGCCTACGGCGGCGCGTACTGCGTGATGGGCTCCAAGCAGCTGGGTGCTGATCTCAATCTCGCCTGGCCGAGCGCCCAGATCGCCGTGATGGGCGCCCAGGGGGCTGCCAACATCGTCTACCGCCGCAAGCTCAAGGCTACAGGTGAGGCCGGTGAAGACGTCGATGCGCTGCGCGATGAGCTCATCCAGGACTATGAGGATGCGCTGCTGAATCCGTACAAGGCCGCCGAAGAGGGCTACATCGACGCGGTCATCAAGCCGAGTGAGACCCGCGAGCGGATCATCCGCGGGCTGCGCGCGCTCAAGAACAAGCACGTCGATCCCCCGGCGCGCAAGCACGGGAACATCCCGCTGTGAGTGAGGAGCACGCAGATGCGCCCATCACGGCCAGCGACGCGGATCTCGACGGCATCGAGGTCAGCTTCGACAAGCAGGCCGGCAGCACGACGCTGTCGGCGGACGAGGAGCGCAGGCTGGCCCGCGCTGCTGTGGCGGCAGCACTTGTGGCTGTGCGTCAGCTCGCCGCTGCCGCGACCGAGGCACCGGTGAAGAAGGCTGGAGGGTTCGCCGATCCGCGCCGCAAGGTGCGCCGGCCCCTGCCGCCGTCGTGGCGGAGGCGCTGATGGCACGCGACCAATTGCTGTACGAGGGTGTGCTCGTGACTGCTTTCGAGGCTTTCGGCGACCATGACTCGAATCCCACGGTCGCCGCCGCCGAGGCGGTGGCTCGCGAGTGCCCCGGTGCTGTCACCGAGGTGCTGCCTGTTGAGTTCGATGCTGCCTGCACGCGCATCCGTGAGCTCATGGACGAGCACAAGCCGCACACCGTCATCAGTCTGGGTCTGGCGGCAGGCCGGAGGGATATCACTCCGGAGCGTGTGGCGATCAATGTCATGGACGCACCGATCCCGGACAACGCCACCGCCCAGCCGATCGACGAACCGGTCGTTGCAGCTGGTCCGGCCGCACACTTCCTCACCCTGCCGAACAAGGCGATCGTCCAGGCGCTCAAGGATGGGGGGCTTCCGGCGAGCCTCTCCAACACCGCTGGCACGTACGTCTGCAATGCCGTCGCCTACGCTGCCGCCGCGCACGCACTGTCGACAGGCCGCGACGTGCGCACCGGCTTCATCCATGTGCCCTCGGCAGCTGAACCGGAAGCCGAAGAGCAGTCAGCACCATCGCTGGCGCAGGAAGTCATCAGCTCCGCAATCGTGCTGAGCGTGCAGTCGGTGCTGGCAGACGGTGGCCAGGCACCTACTGCCCTGATGGGAGCCACCGACTGACCGACGCCCGTGGCTGGAGCGATCTCGGCACAGAGTCGTCAACCGGCTTTCGCTGGTTGACTCTTGGCAATCGTTCACCGGCGCTCTCTCTGTCGAGCTCGGACGCAGAACTCGCCAGATGTTCACGCAACTACGGGATCATGCGGTGACGAGTTGCATCAGCTCGGTGTAGTCGGTGACGACGTCGTAGGTGACGTCATCGCCGTTCTTCTGTGCGAGCGATGCGAAGAACTTGCGGGCACACTCGATCTTGGCTTCCTCAACTCCCTTGAGCTGGAGCGTCGACAATGAGCCCTTTGTCTCGGCAACAAAGTAGATGTGTTTCACGCTGCCTTCGGTGAAAGCGATCGCCCAGTCCGGGTTGTAGTCCCCGACAGGGGTGGGGATGAAGAATCCGCGCGGAAGCCTGACTTGCACAGGTTGGCGGGGTTTTCGGAGCTTTTGGTTTGTTTGTGCTGGTCAGCGAGTCGGGCTCGGTCGTGGTGGGTGACTAATATGGGGGTATGAAT
>NZ_JBHMAU010000051.1:0-23572 GCF_042429315.1 Brevibacterium otitidis
CCGGGAATGTTGACTTATAACATCACCATTTTCCCAGTTCAGGAGGGGCATTTCCATTCCACACGCGGCTCGATCCGGCTACTTACATCGGTGGATCAAGGTTTAACTCTGGCCGCGCCGCGTCCAACCTCGGCTCAGTAGCCCCCAGCCCAAGTACCCGCACCCCGCCTACATCACCTCGCGGGCCACCTCGGCAAGCGTCTCCAGCCCGGGCCGGATCGCCCTCGTCGGGATCGCGGCGTAGCCCAGCCGGAGGGTCGCCCACGGGTAGCGTTCGATTCCACCAGGGTGCGCAGGCACCTCGCGTGAGCCGAACCCGTGCTCAGCAGTCGCGGCGAAGAAGTAGTCACCGGGTTCCACCAGCACCCCGCGCTGGCAGGCCGCCTCCTGCAGTACGCGCGCGTCGAGCTCGGCCGGGCCCTCGAACCACAGGCTCATCCCGCCGGAGGGGAACGCACAGCGCGAAGCGAACGGCAGCAGTTCGGCCACGCCCTCGCACATGAGCCGGAACTTCCCTCGCATCCGCTCGCGGTTGAGCCGCAGCGTGCGGTGATAGTCCCCGGAGTCGAGGAACAGCGCCATCGCCCGCTGCAGCACGCCCGGCGCATGCCGGACCGTGTACCGCGTCGAGTGACGCAGCGCGGCGATGAGCTCGGCGGGCCCGACGAGGAATCCCAGCCGCAGGCCCGGGGCGAGGAACTTCGAGAACGAGCCCAGGTGCACGACGTCGCCGCTCGGGTCGATCGCCTTGAGCGAGGGTGAGGGCTGGCCGGAGTAGCGGAACTCGGCATCGTAGTCGTCTTCGACGACGACCGTGCCCGAGGCAGCGGCCGCCTCGAGTGCGGCCTGCCGCCGGTCCATCGACATCGTCACGTTCGTCGGATGGTGGTGGCTGGGGGTGAGGAACACCGCCTGCACCCCGGTGAGGTCGGCGGGCACGATCGCACCGTCGGCATCGACGGGCATCTCGCCGACGGAGGCTGCGTGCCGGGTCAGGATGTGGCGGATGTCGAGGTAGCCGGGGTCTTCCATGAGGACCCGGTCGCCGGGTTTCAGCAGCGCCGCGGCGATGAGGTCGAGGCCGTGCTGGGTGCCCAGCGTGATCATGATCTCCTCAGGCTGCACGTGCACCCCGCGCGAGGGCAGCAGCCGGGTGCGGATCATCTCGACGAGCATGTCGTCATCGCAGCCGGCGGAGTCCTGCAGCGCATGGGCTAGGTGCGGCTGGAACAGCGCCTCGCGCAGACACCGGGTCCACGAGCGGGCAGGGAACTGGGCGAGCTCGATCTGCCCGGGCAGGAACGGGAACGGGTACTCGCTCCAGTCCGGCGGCTTGATGAGCTCCGGCAGGCTGGCATCCTCGGCCGGAGCCAGGCGGGCGGCCCAGTCGATCCGGGTGACCGGCGCCTCGGGCCCGGTGTCCGTCGCCGAGGCGGTGAAGGCCTCGAGCTGGTCGGGGGTCAGGTCGGGATTGACGAAGATCCCGCGCCGCTCCTGGCTGATGAGCAGGCCCTGGGCGAGCAGCTCCTGGTAGGCGAGGTTGATGGTGTTGCGCGAGACTTCGAGCTCGGCGGCGAGCTCGCGGGAGCTGGGCAGGCGGCGCTTGGCGTCGAAGACGCTGGCGGCGATGCCGGCCACGATCGCCTGCTGCACCTGCCGGTACAGGGCGATGGGCGAGGACGGGTCGATGCGGATGAGCGTTTCGGCCATCGGTCCCTCCTATGCCTGCCGTCAGCGGTGACGCCCCGCCGCAGGCAGCGTGCCGAAGCGGGCAGGCCGTCTGCGGCGGCGTGGCTGACATTCTATGCCAGCCGCGCCGCCGCGGCATCGCCTGACTGCAGGCCAGACGGCGCCCCTGTGCGCAGGGGTGCGGGGCCCGGCCGGTCCCGCCCAAGGCAGGGCCCCTGGTCCCACGCCGCCTCACATGCCGAGGGCCTCCTCAGGGGTGACCGACTCGATGCCGAGGTCGGCACCGACCGGTGGGCTGGTGAGCGTGCCCTGGTAGGTCGACAGGCCGGCGCGCAGCGCGTCGCTGCGCTTGGCGGCCTCGGCGACACCGTGATCGGCGATGAGCGTGGCGTACGGGCTGGTGACGTTGTTGAGCGCCACCGTCGAGGTGTGCGCGACCGCACCGGGCATGTTGGTCACGCAGTAGAAGATCGAGTCGTGGACGGTGAAAGTCGGATCCGCATGCGTTGTCGGCTTCGAGTCCGCGAAGCAGCCGCCCTGGTCGATGGCGATGTCGACGAGCACCGAACCGGGCTTCATCCGCTTAACCATGTCATTGGTGACGAGCTTCGGGGCGCGGGAGCCGGGGATGAGCACACAGCCGATGACGAGATCGGCCTCGAGCACCTCCTGCTCCAGCGTGAACGCCGTCGAGGCGACAGTGCGGATCCGGCCCTGGTACATCCGGTCGGCTGCGCGCAGCTTGTCGATGTCCTTGTCCAGCAGCACGACATCGGCCCACAGGCCGACAGCCACCGCGACCGCGTTCATGCCCGAGACCCCCGCGCCGATGACGACGACACGGGTGGGCCGGACGCCGGAGACCCCGCCGATGAGCTTGCCGGGACCGCCGGCCGGGCTCATGAGCGCCTGCGTGCCGACCAGCGGTGCCAGCCGGCCGGCGACCTCGGACATGGGGAACAGCAGCGGCAGCGCACCATTCGGGGAGCGCACGAGCTCATAGGCGATCGAATCGACCTGCTTGTCCAACAGCGCACGCGTGCACTCCTCGCTGGCAGCCAGGTGCAGGAACGTGAACAGCGCCTGGCCCGGCCGCATCCGGTGGAACTCCTCGGCCACCGGCTCCTTGACCTTGAGGATGAGCTCAGCGGCCTCCCACACCTCGTCGGCGGTGGCGAGGATGCTCGCCCCGGCCGAGCGGAAGTCCACATCGGTCATCGCCGAGCCTGCGCCGGCACCGGATTCGACGACGACCTCATGGCCGCGGCTGACGAGTTCGTGGACACCGGTAGGCGTTGAGCCGACCCGGTGCTCGTTGTTCTTCAGTTCCTTCGGGACGCCGATCTTCATGCGGATCCTCCTTGTCTGGGATGTGGCCGCCGTGCCCGGGGCACAGGCGATGACTGGGGTGGCGCCTGAGCCAGAGGCGCAGGCGCGGGCGCGGCCGCTCAGCGCTGAGCGGCACCTGCTCTTCGAAGCGTGCGCCCCGGCCGGCGTCTGCGCCAGCACCAGATGATGCCCGCATGAGGGGTCCACGCTGGATCCCCGAAGTCGTCGGCATCTGGCCCTCCCGCCCTGTGACGCCGGTCTCTAGGCTCGAGGGACAGACGGGCACGGTCAGCGCCGACCCAGCCCGCGCACCAGTGCCACCAGCAGATGTCGCGGCACACCTGCCGCATCTGCCCAGCAGCAAGGAGACGCAATGACGACCATGGACACGGCAACCACCACCTCGGCGACGGGAACCGACACCGGCCGCCTGCGCGACAGCGCCCGCCGCCACCTGTTCCAGCACTTCACGCGCCGCGACCAGCGCGACGCCGACTTCCCCGTCTTCACCCGCGCGGAGGGCTGCCACCTCATCTCCACCGACGGCAAGCGCTACCTCGACGGGCTCGCAGGCCTGTTCTGCGTCAACATGGGCCACGGCCGCTCCGACATCGCCGAAGCCGGCGCCAAGCAGATCCACCAGCTCGCCTACGCCTCGAACTGGGGCATGGTCCACGAACCGGCCGTCGCCGCCGCTGAGCTCATCGCCGAACTCGCCCCCGGGAACCTGGGCACCACCTTCTTCGTCAACTCCGGCTCCGAGGCCGTCGAGACGGCGATCAAGTTCGCCCGCCAGTACCACCGCAGCCAGGGCCAGCCGCAGCGCACCAAGTTCATCTCCCGCAAGATGGCCTACCACGGCGTGACGATGGGTGCCCTGTCGGTCACCCAGTTGCCGAAGATCAAGGCCCCGTTCGAGCCGCTGCTCGACGGCGTGCGCTCGGTGCCCAACACGCTCGGCTACACCGGCGACTGCGGCCCGGCCGAAGAGCTCGACATCATCCAGGCCTACGAGAAGGTCATCCAGGAGGAGGGCCCGGAGACGATCGCGGCGATCTTCGCCGAGCCGGTCCAGAACGGCCGCGGCGCTCTCGTCGCCCCGGACGGTTACTGGAAGGCCCTGCGCGCGATCTGCGACAAGTACGGCATCCTGCTCGTCTCCGATGAGGTCATCTGCTCCTTCGGCCGCCTCGGCTACTGGTTCGGCGAGGGCCTGACCGGTGTCGTGCCCGACATCATCACCTTCGCCAAGGGCTCGACCTCGGGCTACGCGCCGCTCGGCGGCATGATCGCCCGCGAGGAACTCGTCGACCAGCTCTACGCCTCCGAGCAGGGCGGCGTGTTCACCCACGGCGCCACCTGGGGCGGCCACCCTGTCGCCACCGCCGTAGCGCACGCGAACATCTCGGCGATGCGCGATGAGGACGTGCTCGGCAACGTGCAGCGCCGCGGGCCGGGCCTGCGCGCCGACCTCGACAAGCTCGCCGCAGCCCACCGCAGCGTCAAGGACGTCCGCGGCACCGGCTACTTCTACGCCCTCGAGCTCATGGCCGACCGCGACTCCGGCCGCGAGTTCACCGACGAGGAATCGCTCAAGGTGCTGCGCGAGATCCTGCCGGCCTCCTTCGAGCGCACCGGCGTGATCCTGCGCGGTGACGACCGCGGCGCGACGATGCTCATGGTCTCCCCGCCGCTGGTGGCCGGCGAGGAGGAGCTCAGCGAACTCGTCCACGGCATCGACGGCATGCTCAGCGACGTCGAAGCCGCGATCGGCTGACCGGCACCCGATGGTGCGCCGGAAGGGGAGGGGCGCATGCGTCCCTCCCCTTCCGCGTCCCCGCACGCTGCTCTGCAGCCTGGACTGGGCCCGTCGCCGAGGCGGTGGCGTGGACCCAGCGAATGGTCGCCGTCTGGCACTGAGGCCCGGCGGCAGGTGTCGGTAATGTGGCCGGCACAGTGATGCACATCACGCAGGTGGTGTGGGTGTGAACCGGCAGGCTGGACAGCTGCCGAGACACGCACCCGACATCACCCCACAGAACGGAAGGAGGTCGCCTGCATGACTGTCAGCGACCCGAACACGAGCACCACCCGAGCGACCGGCCCCGGCGCCTCCGCTGCAGCGACGCGCGGACAGGCAGCGGCTGGGCCCGCGCCGACCGGACAGGCTGCGGACGCACCCGCGCCGAGCGCAGGATCCGGCAGCCCGGCAGGACCGGCCGACACCGGTGAGATCACCCGCCTGCAGAAGAACCTCAAACCGCACTGGGTGTGGGCGATCGCGCTCGGCTCAGCTGTCGGCTGGGGCGCGTTCGTGCTGCCGACGGACTGGATGGCCGCCGCCGGCCCGATTGGTGCGCTGCTCGGCCTGGCGATCGGCGGCGGACTCATGATCCTCGTCGGCGTCAGCTACGGCTTCCTCGCCCGCACCTTCCCCGTCTCCGGCGGCGCCTTCGCCTACACACTCGTGGGCTTCGGACGCACACACGCCTTCATCTGCGCGTGGTTCATGACTCTGGGCTACACCTCGATCGTCGCCCTCAACGCCTCCGCGCTAGCCCTGCTCGGCAGGCGCGTGTTCCCACAGGTCGCCGAACTCGGCTACCTCTACAACGTCGCCGGCTGGGACGTGTACTTCGGTGAGGTGATGATCGCAACCGTCGCGCTCGTCGTCTTCGCCTTCATCAACATCTCCGGGGCCAGCTTCTCCGGGCGCGCGCAGTTCATCTTCTGCGTCATCATGGTCACCGCCGTCGTCATCGTGCTCATCGGCGTCATCGTCTCCCCGGCCGGGCAGCTGTCGAACGTCGACCCGGTCTTCCACCCCGACATCAACCCGCTGGCCGGCATCATGGCGATCGTCGCGATCGCCCCGTGGGCCTACATCGGCTTCGACAACATCCCGCAGGCCGCAGAGGAGTTCGACTTCCCCGCCAAGAAGGCCTTCAGCCTCATCGTCTGGTCGCTGCTGGCCGCGACCTTCCTGTACTGCGCGATGATTCTCGCCACCGCCTCGGCCTACCCGTGGCAGGACCTGATGGGCGAGAACCATGTGTGGGCGACCGCTGATGCGATCATGGCCTCGATGGGCGTGTTCGGCCTCGTGCTGCTCATCATCGCCGCCTCGATGGGCATCTTCACCGGTCTCAACGGCTTCTTCGTCTCCGGCTCCCGCGTGCTGCTGGCGATGGGCCGGGCGGAGATGATCCCGGCCGTGTTCTGCCGCGTGCACCGCAAGTACGGCACCCCGCACATCGGCATCTTCTTCGTCATGGCCTTCTGCCTCGTCGCCCCGTGGTTCGGGCGCACCGCACTGAGCTGGATCGTCGACATGGCCTCGATCGGCTTCACCTTCGCGTTCCTCTACACGTGCGCGTGCGCCTTCAAGCTCTTCCGCTGGTCGCACCAGGAAGACCACGCCGATGTCGAAGGCGCCCGCTCCACCCCGCGCAAGCTCATGGCCGCCGCCGGCGTCGTCGTCGCGATCGCGTTCTGCCTGCTGCTGCTCGTGCCCGGCTCACCGGCTCAGCTGACGCTTCCGTCGATGATCGCAATGGGCATCTGGATCCTCGTCGGAGTCGTGTTCTACTTCCTGCGCCGCGGCCACAACCGCACGCTCAGCGACGACTATGTCGATCAGGCCGTGCTCGGCGGGAAGCGCCCGGAATTCCTGCGCTGCCCGGCCAGCACGACGACCGGCACGTCGACAGGTACGACGACCAGCTGACACCCCGAGCTCTCGCCGAGCTCACACCAACCAGCACACCACCACCGCTCAGCACGGTCGGCCGGGAGCGATCCCGGCCGACCGGCGCCCCGAGTGCGCCCGAAAACACCGGAAGGGAGCCGGCCACCATGACCACCGCACCACCCCAGCCCACCGTCACCTCGGCCTCGTCCCCGGGGTCGGCCTCGGCCGCGGAGACCAGCCCAGCGACGTCACCCGGCGACTTCGCTGAACGGTTCCTCACCGGCCTCATCGACCAGGCGGCCGCCGACCGCAAGCACATCATCCTGCCCGAAGGCGACGACCCGCGCGTGCTCACCGCCGCCGGACGGATTGCCGACCGCGACTTCTGCGACCTCACCATCCTCGGTGCACGCGAGGCGATCACCGCACTCGCAGGCGAACACGACATCGCCCTCAACCTCGACCGCGTGCGCACCCTCGACCTGAACGCCGATGAGCACCAGGAGCTGAAGGACGAGCTGGCCGCCGGCTACTACGCAGCGCGTCAGCACAAGGGCATCAGCGAAGCCGAGGCCGCCGAACGGATCAGCGCCCCGGCCTATGCCGCGACGATGCTCGTCGAACTCGGCCACGCCGACGGCTTCGTCTCCGGGGCCAGGCACACCACCGCTGAGACCATCCGACCGGCACTCGAGGTCATCGGCACCCGCGATGGAGTCGCCGCAGTGTCCTCGGTGTTCCTCATGCTCTTCGGCCACGGAGCACTCGTGTTCGGCGACTGCGCGGTCAACCCGCAGCCCGGGCCCGAGCAGCTGGCCGAGATCGCCGCCGAATCCGCGGAGACCGCACGCAGCTTCGGCCTCGAACCCAAGGTGGCGATGCTCAGCTACGCGACCGGCACCTCGGGCGCGGGCGAGGCCGTCGACGCCGTGAGCGAGGCGACCGCCGCAGTGCGGCGGGCCCACCCGGACCTGCCGGTCGTCGGCCCGATCCAGTACGACGCCGCCGTCCACCCCGACATCGCCGCGCAGAAGCTGCCCGCCGACGAGGTCGCAGGCCGGGCCAACGTGCTCATCTTCCCCAGCCTGGAAGCCGGCAACATCACCTACAAGGCCGTCCAGCAGTCCTCCGGCGCGGTGGCCGTCGGCCCGGTCCTGCAGGGCATGGACAGAGCAGTCAACGACCTCTCCCGCGGCTGCACCGTCGAAGACATCGTCACGACCGTCGCCGTCACCGCCGTGCAGGCCCAGCACGCCGCGGGGTAGGGGCGGTGCTTCTACGGCCGGAGGCAGGCTCAGTCCGCGCTTAGCGCACCGTCGAAGGGATTGACCACATCGACTCCCAGCGGCAAGAAATCGGCCACGTTTCGTGTGGCAACAATCATTTGGTTTTGCAGCGCAATCGCCGCGATGAACGAGTCGGCCAAAGCGCGTGTAGTGGGCACCTGCAGCTGCGCAGATCTCAGCGCCGCGGCGCAGTCGAAGGGCAAGATTCGGTAGCGGAACTCGTGGAGCACAGTTTCATGCAACCAGGTTCGAAGGAGCCTGCCCTGGGCTGAATCGGTGCGTTCGCGCTGCCGGACGCCGAGCTCGAGCTCGAAGACGGTGATGGCTGAAATGTACAGGTCGCCAACATTCACCGAGCGGATCCATTCGGTGACCTTCGGGTTCCGGCGTACGGCGGACTTCCGCAGTTCGCTGATGACGTTCGTGTCCAGTACGTACATCAGAATTCGGCGGCGCGCGGGATGAACTCAGGCCGTGCGAACTCGATATCGATGTCGTCGTCCATGCTCATCGCGGCAAGGAACGATTCGCTGCTCTGTCCTGTAAGTCGCCGGTAGTCGTCAATGTTGAGCAGGACGTAAGCCGGTCGTCCGCGGTCCGTTACGGTCACCGGTTCGATATCTGCAGCTCGCTTTGCCGCGCTGACGTCCTGGTTGAAATCCCTGGCCGAAACAATAGTCACGACAGCCTCCTTCCGTACCTACAATTCTACAAGAATCTCCGGTGGCTTGGAAGCCCAGTCCGGATCCGGTTCGCACCCACCCGCCCGCCGGAGGCCACGGCTGCGCGCGCACCTGCGTCCCCAGCGTCGCCGCTCGTTTGTCTCACGCTCATATCGTTGTCAGCTGGCCGCTGTAGCCTGAGGACTGCAGCAGCTCGTTCACCAGCTGACATTTGAGCGCTCGGCCGGCGCCTTCTAGGTGCTGCCGCGCAGATTGCGAGAGACCCGTGAACGCCCCATCGCTGAGAGTTGCCATCGTCGGCGGAGGTCCGAAGGGACTGTACGCCCTGGAGAGCCTGTCCGCGGCCGCGCACGAAAGAACCGCCTCGGGAGCGGATGACCTGCGGCTCCACGTCGACATCTACGAAGAGGACACCCCAGGCGCCGGCCGCATCTGGCGCACCGACCAGCCCGAGGTGTTCATCCTCAACATCTCCTCGGCGGTCATCAGCGCCTGGCCGCCCGCCCGCAGCGCCGAGACCACTGGCGACACCACCCACCTGTCGTTCGCCGCGTGGGCCGAGACCCACGCCCCCGAACACCGCCTCGATGCCTTTCCGCCGCGCGCGGTCGTCGGCGAGTATCTGGCCTGGGCCTTCACCGCCGTCTGCGCGGAGCTGCCGGCCGGCATGACCGTGACCGTCATCCCCGAACGGGTCCGCCGCCTCCTGCGCTCTGAGGCCGGCTGGCTGGTCGAAGCCGGCCGCCAGCAGCGGGACCCCTACGCCGAGGTGCTGCTCGCCACCGGCCACGCCCGCCGCCACACCCGGCCGCTCACCACCCGGGATCTGCGCGACGACACCCGCACCCTCAGCCACGACGACTATTCCACCGTCGCCCGCATCTCACCTGGTCAGCGCGTGCTCACGACGGGTGCGGCGCTGACCTTCATCGACTTCGCGCTCATGGTCTCCGAGCACCGCCGCGGGCACTTCGAACGCAATGTCGTCACCGGCGATCTGCTCTACCGCGCCTGCGGTGCCGAGCCGGTGCTGCTGCCCACCTGCCGGTCCGGCCGCTTCTACAACGCCAAGCCGCCGAGCATGTACAGCCCCGCCGAGGGCGGTGAGCGTCAGGCCGATCTCGATGAGCTCATCGCCGGCCACGCCGCCGCGCTTGCCGACGACGCTACCCCGGCGCAGGCCGGGGCCGTGCTGCGCCGCTGCGCGGTGGACATCCTCGCCGGCCGCCGCGGTGCGTGGGAGGATCCGGCCGCCGCCGAGGTGGTGGCCGCCGTCGATGAGACCGCCGGCTCCGGCTGGGGTCCGGGCTTGGCCCGCTCGGCCAAGGCCGCGCTCGAACGCTCAGTGCTCATCGCCCGCGGGCTGCAGGCCCCGGATGCCGAATGCGCACTCGGCCAAGCGTGGACGGGTCTGCTGCCGCGGATCCGCCAGGTGCTGTCCTACCGTGCACACGACCCGCAGGAATGGGCGGAGTTCCTGGGTCTGCGCGGCCGGCTCATGCGCTTCGCCGAGGGCCCGCCGCTCGCCAACGCCGAGAAGCTGCTCGCGCTCATCCGCTCCGGCGTCATCGACCTGGAGATGATGAGCCTGGGCCCCGGCGAGGAAGGTGAACACGTGTTCGGCCACCCTGACCTGCATGTGCTCGCCGTCCTCGCCCCGCCCGGGGCCGTGCACGCTCGCAGCGAGGTCATCGACTCCCTCATCGCCGAAGGCATCGTCGCCAAGCCGGGTGCCCAGCGCGGCATCCAGGTCACCGAGACGCTCCAGCTCGTCGGCGCTGACGGCCAGCCCGTGCCGGGGCTCTCGGCGCTCGGCCGCGCGACGGAGGACTGGACGCTCGGCAACGACACCCTCGACCGGGCTGCTTCGGCCGCGCCCGAGGTGTGGGCCGCCCGGGTTGCCGCCGGCCTCCGCTGAGGCGTGGGCCGCCTCGGGAGGGGCGGCCAGTAGACTGGAGCGGTGAACTTCTTCACCTTCATCCCCGTCGAACCGGGATGGCCGCTGTGGGTGATCATCGCGCTCATCGCCGTCGACTTCATCATCCGCGTCGTTGCGCTGGGTGCGATTCCCTACCGCCGCAAGCCGTCGGTGGCCCTCGGCTGGCTGCTGGGGGTCTTCCTCATCCCGTACGTCGGGCTGCTGGCATTCTGGATGTTCGGGTCCTCGAAGCTGCCGCGCAAACGCCGGGAGATGCAGACGGAGATCAACCGGCTCATCAAACATGAGACCGGCGGCCAATCGATCCTCGGCTGCGACGACCACCTGCCCGAGCCGCTGTCGACGGCCGCGCAGCTGAACTACTCCCTCGGTGCCCTGCCGATGGTCCACGGCAATGAGTTCACCCTCGAAGGCGACAACCACCAGTGCATGCTCGACATGGCCCGCGAGGTCGATCAGGCCCAGAAGTACGTGCACTTCGAGTTCTACATCGTCGCCATCGACGACGCCTCCCGGCCGCTGCTCGATGCGCTGCTGCGCGCTCACGCCCGCGGGGTGACGGTGCGCATCCTCATCGACCACGTCGGCTCGCTCGGCTACCCCGGGTATTCCGATCTCGTCAAGGAGCTCGACGCCTCGGGAGTGCCATGGCGGCGCAGCCTGCCGCTGCGGCCGTGGAAGGGCGAATACCAGCGCCCGGATCTGCGCAACCACCGCAAGATCCTCGTCATCGACGGCGAGATCGCCTACACCGGCAGCCAGAACGTCATCCACCGCTCGTACAACAAGCGCGCGAACCTGCGCAAGGGCTTCGAGTGGAAGGACCTGTCGGTGCGCTGCACCGGCCCGATCGTCGCCGAGCTCAACGCGGTGTTCGCCTCCGACTGGTACTCCGAGACCGAGGTCATCCTGTTCGAGGAGTTCGACACCGAACTCGACCCGATCCACGAGGGCGGGGCGATGGCGCAGGTGGTGCCCAGCGGACCGGGCTTCGACCTGGAGAACAACCTGCGGCTGTTCAACCACCTCATCTACAACGCCAATGAGCAGATCGTCATCTGCTCGCCGTACTTCGTACCCGATGAGTCGCTCATGCACGCTCTTGTCACCGAGGCCCACTCCGGGGTCGATGTGCGGCTGTATGTCGGCGCGACCAGCGATCACGCGATCACGCAGAAGGCGCAGGAGTCGTACTACTCCGAGCTGCTGGAGGCCGGGGTGCGGATCTTCCAGTACCACGAGCCGACGGTGCTGCACTCGAAGTTCCTGCTCATCGACGACGATGTCACGATCATCGGCTCGTCGAATATGGACGCGCGGTCGTTCGCGATGAACCTGGAGGTCTCGATGTTCATCGTCGACCGCGCCTTCACGCAGACGATGTACGACCTTGAGATCTCCGACTACCGGGCCAACAGCGTCGAGGTCGACCGGCAGGAGTGGATGGAGCGCTCGCTCGGGCAGAAGTACCTGGAGAACGTCTGCCGGCTGACGAGTTCGCTGTTGTAGGCGCGGCTGACCCGGCGGCGCGGCTGGCCCGGCCGTCCCGGCGCGTACCGGCGCGCCAAGGCAGCCGCGTCTCCCCGGCGCCGCGGCTGAATGCACATATGCGCGCCGGCCGGTGCCGGCGCGCATATGCGTACAGCTGGATGAATCTCAGTCAGGGGTCAGGGGCGAGGGCGCGACGCTGAGCTCACCGCCGCCGAACCTTTGGTTCACCGCCGGGCCAGCGGCTGACCGCCGGTCCAGCGGTTCACCGCCGCGGGGTCAGCCCTCGGGGTGGCCGCCTTCGTCGATCGGATCGTGCGAGGGATCGGCGACGGTGTCGTCGAGGACGGTCGGATCTTCGACGGCGCCGGCGTTCTCGGCATCCTTCTTGACCTGTTCGGTGGCCTTGTCGGCTGCCTTCTGGGCATCCTTCTCCGCCATCTTCTGCTGCACATTCGACTTCACATCATCGGCCTTGGCCTGTGCGGCACTGGCCGCCGAGGCGGCAGCGGACTGGACCTTGCCGGCAACCTCAGGTGCTTTGTCCTTGACCAGCTCGGCGACCTCGGGAGCCTTCTCCTTGACGGTGTCGGTGGCCTGCTGGACACCCTCCTGGACGCGTGGGTTCTGCCAGAATTCCTCGACCTGGTTCTTGAGGCGCTCGTAGCTCTGGCGGCCGGCGCGCGAACCGAGGACGAAACCGATGCCGAGACCAGCGAGCAAGATGAGACGCTTCTTCATAATCCCCTCCTGTGGGAGTCGATTCCAGCAAGCCACACTGTCTCCCGCGTGGGCGGGTATGACCGGCTGAGGCTGTTATCCACATCATATACCGGGCCGCCGCGCCGAATCGATGGCCGCGACGCCGGGCTGAGACGCCGGGCTGAGACGCCGGGCTGAGACACTCCCTTCCGAACAGCATTAACCCCGCCCGGCAAGCGCCCCATCAGGGCAGTGGGCGCGGCGCCACCGGATCGGACACCGGCTCATCATCGGTCTCGCCCTGGCTGCGCCACAGGGCGTGGGCCTTGCGGCGCATGCGGGCCTGGATCCGGGCATCGGAGACGATCCGGCGGGTGTCGCGCGGAGGAACCTGGAGCACGTCATCGGCACGGATTCCGTCGCGCAGCTGGCGGGCGCGCTCGACCTCGGCGTCGAAGTGCACCCCGAACAGCAGCGCCATATTCGACAGCCACACCCAGAACAGCGCGATGAGCACACCGGCCAGCGAACCGTAGGTCGACTCGAATCCGCCGAACACCACCGTGTAGAGGTAGATGCCCACACTCAGCAGCGCCCACGTGAGCAGCGCGATGGACGCACCGAGGGATGACAGCGTGACCTGCGTGCGCTTGACGTTGCTCGTGGCGATGTAGAGCAGCGTCGTGATGAGCAGCAGGAGCACCACAGCGAGCGGGAACCGCACCCACGCCCACACCGCGACGAACTCCTCGCCGAGCCCGAAGGGCACAATGATGCGCGGCGAGCTCACGAGGCTGAGCACTGTGGCGACGGCGAGCAGGATGACGACGATGGTGACGAGGTAGGTCTGCAGGCGCTGCTTCCACGCCGGCCGGCCCTCGGTCATCGCATAGATCTCGTTGACGGCATGGCCGAAGGCGTTGACGAACTTCGACGCCGACCACATCGCGACGAGGATGCCGACGACGAAGAACGGCCCGCCGGCCGGTGACTTCGCCAGGTCCTGCAGCGGCTTCTCCAGCTGCGTGATGTACGGACCGACGCCGGCCTGCTCCGCCCAGCTGAGCACCTTCGACACGGTGCCCGCGCCCTCGCCGAAGACATTGAGGATCGACAGGATCGCCGTGAGCGCCGGCAGCAGCGCGAGCAGGAAGTAGAACGACAGCGTCGCAGCGGTATCGGTGCGCCGCGTGCTGGCGAACGACATGATCGTCCGTCCCCAGACATAGCGCCACGCCGCTGGGGACAGGTTCTTCTTCCGGGTCACGCTCCCGAGTCTAGGGCAGGGCGCCCTGCCCCGCCCGGCACCGCGCTGGCGACCGCCCAGGCTGCTATCGACGCCAGGCACGGCGGCCCTGATGGGCAGCTGGCTGGGGCGACCGAGCAGGCGTCCTCTCAGTGGGGGCAGGCCGTCGCCGAGGCGGACGCCGGGTTGCGTGCGTGTGCGCGGGTGGCCTTCGTGGCCCTTGGTGCGGAGCACAGCATCACCCCGTTCGGCGCCGTCGGCTGAGCGAACCCGCAGCCTGACGCGAACCCGCCTCCGGGCATGACGAAGGGCAGGTGCCATATGGCACCTGCCCTTCGTCATCAGCGCCTCCGGCCAGCCGGAGCCGGCCGGGCGCTCAGATCACTTGCGTGCGTTGATCGCCTCGGTTGCCTGCGGCAGCACCGAGAAGAGGTCGCCGACGACGCCGAAATCGGCGAGTTCGAAGATCGGGGCCTCTTCGTCCTTGTTGATCGCGACGATGTTCTTCGAGGTCTGCATGCCGGCCCGGTGCTGGATCGCACCAGAGATGCCGCAGGCGACGTAGAGCTGCGGCGAGACCGTCTTGCCGGTCTGGCCGATCTGCGCCGAGTGCGGGTACCAGTCGGCATCGACGGCGGCACGGGATGCGCCGACAGCAGCGCCGAGGGCATCGGCGAGCGCCTCGACCGGGCCGAAGTCGCCGCCGGTGCCGCGGCCGCCAGAGACCACGGTGGCGGCCTCGGTCAGCTGCGGACGGCCCGAGGCCGGCTTCTCCTCGGTGGCGGTGATGCGGGCGGTCTTGGCGGCATCGCTCGGAGCGAAGGAGACCGTCTCAACAGCGCCGGCACCGGCCGACTGCTCCGGAGCCACCGAATTCGGCTTGATCGCGATGATCGGGGTGCCGCGGGTGACCTTCGACTCGACGGTGTAGCCGCCGGCGAACACCGACTGGGTGGCGACGAAGCCGTCAGCCACGCCGACAGCATCGGTGAGCACACCCGAACCGGTCTTGATGGCGGCCAGGCCTGCGATCTCCTTGCCCTCGGCATTGGCCGGGACGAGGACACCGGCCGGCTGGCGGGTGCTGATGAGCTCGGCGAGCAGCTCGGCCTTCGGGGCGACGAGGAACTCGTCGTATGCCGGATCCGAGGCGACGAGCACCTTCTCAGCGCCGTACTCGCCGAGCGAGGCGGCAGCGGCCTCGCCCTGGGCGGCATCGCCGATGAACACTGCGGTGGGCTCACCGAGGGCCTTGGCCGCGGTGAGGAGTTCGAAGGTGGACTTGCGCACGTCGCCGTCCACATGGTCTACGAGAACGAGAACTTCAGACATCAGTATGTATTCGCTTCCTCTGTGTGCAGAAAGTGGATGGGCCGGCTCAGACGAGCTTCTTGGAGACGAGCCATTCGACGAGCTGGTTGCCGCCCTCGCCCTCATCGATGACGATCTCACCGGCGGTGCGCGGCGGACGCTCGGTCAGGGTCACGACCTCGGTGGTGGCACCAGCGGTGCCGACCTCGCCGGCATCAAGGCCGAGCTCCTCGATGTCGTATTCGTCCAGCTTCTTGCGCTTGGCGGCCATGATGCCCTTGAAGGACGGGTAGCGCGGCTCGTTGATCTGGTCGGTCACCGATACGAGGGCCGGCAGCGGCACCTCGATGTACTGCGAGGCGGTGTCGCCGTCGCGGCGGATCTTGGCGACTCCGCCGGAGACCTCCAGATGCGAGGCCTGGGTCGCGGCCGGGCGGCCGAGCAGTTCGGCGACCATGACCGGCACGACAGACATCGCCCCGTCGGTTGAGGACAGGCCGGTGATGATGAGGTCGACCGGGCCGTCTTCCTCTTCGATGACCTTGATGGCGGCGGCCAGGGTCTTGGCGGTGCCGACAGCGCAGGAGGCTTCGAGGCTGTCATCGCAGATGTGCACGCCCTTGTTCGCGCCCATCTGGAGGGACTTGCGCACAGCGTCGACGGCGTCGTCGGGACCGACGGTCAGCGCAATGACTTCCGTGCCCTTCTTGTCACCGTCAGCGATCTTAAGGGCTTCTTCGACAGCGTATTCGTCAAGCTCCGACAGCAGGCCGTCGACTGAGCGGTCGACGGTGTTGTCCGACTCGAAGGTACGGTCACCGGCAGCATCCGGGACGTACTTGACAAAAGTGACAATCCGCATGTGGGTAGTTCATCCTTCCTGAGAACCGAGGGCCACCCTCGAGGCAGGGCGTTGATTCTCTAACGTTACCAAGCGGCGTCCGTCTCACTGCATGGCAGTGGGGCGTGAACCGAAGCGTGGTCCGGCACGCTGGACAGTGATGTGGGACACTGCTCAAGGCGAGCTTATCTGACAGCGGCCGCACGACCACATCCCGGGCCGAACACCGGAGCTTATCGCTCGTTCAGTACCAGTATCGCATGCGGGTTTCCCCGCCCTCAACCGCTCCCGAGGCGCCAGCCGGCTGCGCCGGTCCTCTCGCCTCAGCTGCCGCTCACCTCAGCTGCCGATGCGCTCGAAGACGGCGGCCAGCCCCTGCCCACCGCCGATGCACATCGTCTCCAGGCCGTAGCGGGCCTCGCGGCGGTCCATCTCGCGCAGCAGGGTTGCGAGGATCCGCGAACCGGTCGCGCCGACCGGATGGCCGAGGGAGATGCCGGAGCCGTTGACATTGACGCGGTCGAAGTCGGCGGCGCCGAATCCCCATTCCCGGGTGCAGGCCAGCACCTGGGCGGCGAAGGCCTCATTCAGTTCGATGAGGTCGATGTCCGACAGCTCCAGGCCGGCCCGCCCCAGCGCCTGCGCAGTCGCCGGGACGGGACCGATGCCCATCGTCGCCGGATCGACCCCGGCGACCGCCCAGGAAACGATGCGGGCGAGCGGACGCAGGCCCAGCGCCTCGGCTTTCGAGGCAGTCGTGACGATGCAGGCGGCGGCGCCGTCGTTCTGCCCGGAGGCGTTGCCGGCGGTGACGGTGGCTGCCTCATCGAGCTCGGCACGGATGGGTGTGAGCTTCGCGAGCTTCTCGGTCGAGGAATCGGGCCGGATGTGCTCATCAGCGGTGACCTCATAGGCGGCCGTCTTCCGGGTGGCCGGCATCTGGATCGGCACGATCTCGTCGGCGAAGCGTCCCGCCTCGGTCGCGGCGGCCGCCCGGCGGTGCGATTCGACGGCCAGGGCGTCCTGCTCTGCGCGGGAGATCTCATAGGTGCGGCGCAGGTTCTCCGCCGTTTCGATCATCCCGCCGGGCACCGGATGGTGCCTGCCGCCGGCGGTCACCCGGCCGCGGGCCAGACTGTCCTTGAGGTCGATGCCCGGGGTGCGCACACCCCAGCGGATCTCCTCGGTGAAGAAGGGTGCGCGGCTCATCGACTCGGCCCCGCCGGCGATGACGACCTCTGCTCCGCCGGTGGCGATCATGCCCATCGCGTCGATGACCGCCTGCAGGCCGGAGCCGCAGCGTCGGTCGAGCTGCCGGCCGGGCACGCTCGTCGGCAGTCCGGCGTCGAGGGCGACGACCCGGCCCAGGGCGGGGGCCTCCATATGGGGGAAGCACTGGCCGAAGACGACGTCGTCGATGACGCTCGGGTCGATGCCGGTGCGCTCGATGAGGGCTGCGACGACCTGCCGGCCGAGCTCCTGGGGCGCGACGGCCGCGAACTGGCCGCCGTAGCCGCCGACCGGGGAGCGCAGCGGTTCGCAGATGAGGATGGGCTCGGACACGGGTTCTCCTTCGAAGCCGGGGGTGTCACCGCCCATGGTAGTCGCCGCCGCCGAGGTGCCGGCCACCTCTCCCCAGTCGCCGTCCCCGAGGCGGTGGGCGCGACCGCCTCGGGAACGGTGCGAGCCGACTTGCTACCGTGAGGGGGAGCAGCAACGGCGACAGCCGCCTCGGCGCAGCAGGCGAGGCAGGGCAGGAGGGCACAGGCCATGACGGCATCGCATGACGAGCAGCGCACAGCGCACATCGACGAGGCATTCGCGCGCACCGGCACCGGACCGCTGGCCGGTCTCCTCGTCGCCGACTTCTCCCGCGTGCTCGCCGGCCCCTACGCCACGATGATGCTCGCCGATCTCGGCGCGACCGTCATCAAGGTCGAAAGCCCCGGCGGGGACGACACGCGTGCCTGGAAGCCTCCGGTCCGCGAGGACGACGCCACCTACTATCTGTCGGCCAACCGCAACAAGTTCGACGTCGTCCTCGACTTCAAGGACCCCGATGATCTGGCGCTCGCCCATGAGCTCGCGCGCCGGGCCGATGTCCTGGTGGAGAACTTCAAGCCCGGCGGCCTGCAGAAGTACGGCCTCGACTACGACGCGGTGAAGGCCACCAACCCGGCGGTCATCTACGCCTCGGTCACTGGCTTCGGTCCGCAGAACCCGCAGCCGGGCTACGACCTCCTCGTCCAGGGGCTCTCGGGCTTCATGAGCATCACCGGCGAAGCCGATGGCAAGCCGTACCGTGCCGGGGTCGCGATCTTCGACGTCATCACCGGCCTGCACACGACGATCGGCGTGCTCGCTGCGCTGCGTCACCGCTCGGAGACCGGGGAGGGGCAGAAGATCGACACGAACCTGCTGTCCTCGGCGCTGTCCGGGCTGGCGAACCAGACGAGCGCCTATGTGGCCGGCGGCGTCGTGCCGCACCGGATGGGCAATGAGCATCCGAGCCTCTACCCGTACCAGCCGATGCCCACCGGTGACGGTGAGCTCATCGTCGCCGTCGGCAACAACCGGCAGTTCGAGATCCTGTGCACCGTCATTGACCGCCCGGAGCTGCTGAGCGACCCGCGCTTCACCCACAACGCCGACCGCAACGCCAACCGCCGCGCACTCGAGCCGCTGCTCATCGAGGCGCTGGCCGCGAAGTCTGCGCAGGAGTGGTTCACGCTGCTGAGCGACGCCGGTCTGCCGTGCGCGCCGATCAACACGATCGAACAGGGTGTCCAGCTCGCCGCCGACCTCGGCCTCGAACCCGTCGTCAACGCCGGCTCCGGCGACCGTGTCATCCCGACGGTGAAGAACCCGATTACCCTCTCAGCCACCCCGGTCAGCTACGACCTCGCCCCGCCGGCCCTCGGCGCCGACTCCGAGGCGGTGCGCGCCTGGCTCCAGCAGCCGGCTGAGTGACGGCAGCTGGGTGACGGCTGCCGCGCCGTTCGGCCGGCGCCTGCCGCTACCGGCTGAGTGAAGGCAGCTGAGTGACGTCTGCGTCCGCCCGCCCTGGCCATCGGTCAGAATGGTGAGGTGACTGACAGACGATCAGGCGCGGACCGCCTCGGGAGCGGTGCGTCCCAGCAGCGGCGCCGCCTGGACACCAGCAGCGACCCGCTCATCAGCGAGGCCGCCGAGTTCGTCCATGCGCGTGAGCGGCGCTCGCCTGCCTGGCGCCTGCTCGGTGCCGCCGGCCGGCTGCTCAGCCGCTTCTTCGGCCCGTACACGGCGCTGGCGATCTTCACCGGAATCGGCTTAGCCGTCATGCTCGTCTGCGTGTGGGCGGCGGAGGAGATCTACGACAGCCTCGCCGACCCCCACGACGGCATCCCCATCATCGACCGGCCGATCCTGCACTGGGTGCAGCAGCTGCGCACCCCTGGCCTCAACCGGGCGGTGACGACCTTCACGAGCCTCGGCGACATCCTCGGGATGACGGTCATCGCGCTCATCATCACCAGCATCCTCACGCTCGTCTACCGGCGGCGCACCGCGCTGCTGCTCATGCTCATCACCGCGGCCGGCTCGGTGGCCTTCACCGTGGTGGGTAAGAACGTCGTGGGCCGGGCGCGGCCGCCGCGCGCCGATGCGGTCCCGCCCTATGCGGACGGCTTCTCGTTCCCCAGCGGCCATTCCCTCAACTCGCTGGCCCTCTACGGGATGATCGCCTATCTCGTGCTCATCCTCGTGCGCTGCTGGTGGCTCAAGATCACGATCATCCTCGGCTGCCTGGTCTTCGCCGTGTGTATGGGGCTCAGCCGCATCTACCTCGGCCAGCACTGGACCACCGATGTCCTCACCGCCTGGCTCATCGCCATCGCCTGGATCATCGTCGTCATCACCGGCCACCGCATCTTCCTCGCCGTCGCAGCCGCCCGCCACGCCCGGCGCACCTGAGAGGCGAACCCGGGCCCGAAGCTCAGCTGCCCGGTTCCGCCTATTCGCCGTCTGCCGTCGTCGGTGTCGTCCGCCGTGTGTCGCTGGGCAGCCCGACCTCAGCGCTCGTGCGCTTCCACTCCGGCGCCTGCTTTTCTAGTCTGTTGAGATACCAGCGCATCGTGCGCCGGTCCAGCGGCTGGATCTTCTGGCGCAACCTTTCAGCAGTCACGGCGTCTACCTCCTCGTAGACTGACTCACGATCGAAGACGAAGTCCATTTCGCACTCATGACTGCGGTGCCATAAGCCGGTGTTCGGCGAGTACACAAAGCAGTACTCACCATCGGTGGCCATCAGTCCATACGATGACGCGCCCGCAGTCGAACGGATCACATACAGTTCCATGCGCACCTCCGCTCTCATTCTCCCAGCCGCCGCCCGCCGCTCCGACCGCACCTGAGCCAGCATGTGAGACAGTGGAGGCATGAGCACGCATCCCCGCACCCACATCCTGCTCGTCGTCTCCCTCATCGCCGCCGGCTTCTTTACGAGCGTCCTGTCGATCATCGACGGCTCCGGTCCCGAGGCGTGGGCTCAGTATGCCCCGTACACGATCCTCCCAGGGCTCATCAGTGCGGCCGCAGTGTGGCTGCTGCGCCGCCGGGAGCTGTGGGAGCAGCTGACAGCGCGATCAGCGCCGTCTATGCCGTCGTGTGGCTGCACAGCGCGCGTACCGATCCGCAGTGGACCGGCGGGCTCACCCTCGACGGCCTGTCCAACTGGTTCTACCCGGCCGTCTTCGGGTTGCCGATCCTGCTCATTGCCGGCTCTTCAGAGTTGAGTGTGGGTTGATGCGTCCAGGCCGCCAGCGATGAGGAGCATTCGTAGCTGGTAGTGCTCGAGGTTGCGGAATCCGCGAGCGGTCCGCCTGCCCAGCTCGATGAGCCCGTTGACCGCCTCGGTGCCGCCGTTGCTGGCAGCACTGGTGTCGAAGTACGCCAGGGTCGTCGTCTTCCATTTCCGCAGCGTCCTGCCCAGCCGGGCGATCTCTGGGATCGGGCACGTCGGCAAGGCCTCGATCACGCGGGCGGCCAGCCTGCGCCCTTGCGCGTGAGTGTCTTGGTGGAACATGTCACGCACGTCCTGGGCGCACTGGTAGGCGACTTCGACACTGATGTGGTCCTCGTGCGCAGCGAACGCCGCTTCGAGTCTCGTACGCTGCCGGTCGGTGAGGCGTTCGCGGCCGGCCCGCAGAAGGTTGCGGATGCCGTAGAGCGGGTCTCCTTTGCGTCCCCGGTGCCCGAGTGTCTGCTGCTGGATACGACGGCGAACGTCATCGACGGCGCTGGTGGCGAGCTTGACGATGTGAAAAGCATCGAGCACACAGGTGGCGTCGTCGAGTTGGTCATCGATCGCGTTCTTGTATCCCTGGAACGGGTCCAGCGTCGCGACCCGCACACCCTGGCGGAAGGAAGGCCCGCGTGCGGTGAGCCAGTCCTTGTACACCGTTGCTGAGCGTCCCGGGACGAGATCCAGCAGAAGCGCGGTTCGGTGCCGGTGGCAGGAAAGATCGACCATGCCGGTCAGCTCCTTGGGTCCGCGCCGACGCGGATCGGTGTGGTGCCATACATGCTCATCGACGCCCAGGACTTCAACACCGTCGAACCGTGCCGGATCGTCAGCGGCGGTGTTGAGCACTGGCCGGATCTGGGACCACAGGGTGTTCCACGTCGTGCCCAACTGGCGGGCCAGTCCCTGGATAGAGGCGTTCTCATACCGCAGCTGACGGATCGCCCAGGACACCGCGCGGGTTGTCAGCAGGCCGCGTGGTGCGGCGACCTGCGTGTTCTGCTCGAGGAACGTCACGACCGGGCAGGCAGACTCGCGGCAGATCCAGCGGTGTTTGCGCCATCGCAGGCAGGCAGGACGGCCGGCGGACGGGGCGTCGACCAGGGTCACGGTGATGCGTCCGTGGCCGGTCGGGATGACGCCGCAACCGGGGCAACCGGTCAGCCAGTCGCAGGCCTCGACGTTGAGGACCACGCTCTCGTCGGTGGCATCGACGTCGGTCAGGTGCAGTCCGGAGAGGCCGAGGAGGACATCGCAGCGACTGCAACGGTCCAGAGATGTCGAGCAGGAACACGTAGGATGGGGCATTGTCGAGGTCCTTGGAGTAAGCAGAGGTAAGAGTCCGCTCATCATCAGGGACCTCGACGCTTATCCCCAGCACCCTTGCCCGATCGGCGTGCCCACACTCAACTCTGAAGAGCCTGTAATCCCGAGCCCGAGTTGAAGCTTGGAGGGGCAGGCCCGGTTCGTAAAGGTGAGTCCGCGAAACACATGCAACCGCCGCTGGCGCTCGGTGTAAGAACGATCGCGGAACCTGAGGGTGTGCATCATTTTGGCGCCCAGGGCAGAAACCTGACCTATGGTGAATAGAACCGATATTGTAGCGCCCGGACAACGAGCTGAGCAAGATTTTGGGCATCTAGTTTGGTTCTCAGGTGCTTCGCTTGGGTCTTGACCGTGGACACAGAAACGCTATGGATGCTCGCGATTTCGTGGTACCCGCGTCCACTGCAGATAAGGCTTAGCACGTCAAGTTCGCGATTCGTTAGTTTGGGACTAGGGAGCCGCGTATCGGGTAGCGGGTCGCCAGCGATGGCGATTTCGCCCGCAAGTGATTTCAGCATGCTGGGATCATCGCCCCCGGCTGCGATCCGGACTACGGTGCGTAGAGTAGATTCCGGACAAGTCTTGTGTACTGTAGCCATGGCTCCAGCTTCAATCGCTCGTGCGAGACCGGGGCCTGGCGCGCACGTACTAAGTATGACCACACTCGCAGTCGGATCGAGCATGCGGATCCTTCTTGTCGCGTCTATCCCGTTGATTCCGTTTGGCATGTTGATGTCCATCAAGACCACATCAGGACGATTTTGCTGGTAGCTACTGACCGCGAACTCACCGCTATCGGCGGGTGGCAACACGTGAAAGCCTGGTTCGGTCACGAGTGCGTAGGAGAGGGCCCGAGTAGTCCAGATGTCATCGTCAACGATTAGTACAGATATCCGATTTATGTCGGGTTCAATAGCTTCGAATTCGGGGGTATCGGTAGTGCTCATGTGCAGTACTTTCGGTACTTTCTGTGGTCCACGATGCGCCAGATGGCGCACCTGAATGGATTGTCGGTGGAACGTTGGGCGAGGACTGTGGTGATAGCGACCTCTGAAATGGCTGTCTGATCGGGTCCAACCGGACTGGTAATACTGGCCTGGGGAAGAATCGTAAAGAGGGCGGCGGTGAGAGCTAAGGAGGTCTTCATCTATACATATCACCTGACTTGGCTCAAATTGGTGTGATGTAGATCATATTGACACTATGACCTGCGGGTTTGGGTTGTGAAGTGCTGGAATTCCTGACTAATCGGGTGGTTGGG
>NZ_JBHMAU010000052.1:0-87315 GCF_042429315.1 Brevibacterium otitidis
CCGCGAGTTCTACTCCGCCCCGCAGCGCTGGATCATGGGCGCGAAGCAGGAGGCATTCGAACGTCCAGACGGGTCGAGAGCAACACCTTGGCAGACCTACATGGGACGGTTCCTCGCGCTGTCGCGTGATGAGGACGACGACGAGGCCAAGGACCCGAAAGTCGGACAGTTCGACCCCGCCTCGCCGGCACCGTACATCGAGATCATCAAGATGCTCTCGATCATGGTCGCCTCCTCAGCAGCGATCCCGCCGACTTACTTCGGGTTCGTCACCGAGAACCCGCCATCGGCTGACGCCATCCGCGCATTCGAGGCTCGCCACGTCAAGAGGGCGGCTCGCCGCTGCTCGAACTTCGGTCCGGAGTGGGCCGGCGCGATCAAGGACGCTTTGCTGCTGCGTGACGGCCATGTGCCCGCCGAGCTCGACGGGCTGCGCACCAAGTGGGCCAACCCAGCCACCCCGACCGACGCCGCGACCGCTGACGCGACCACGAAGCTGGTCTCGTCGTTCCCGTGGATGGCCAGCTCGGATGTCGCGCTCGAACGGCTCGGCTTCGACCCGACCGACCTGGAGCGGCTCAAGCGTGATCGTGAGAAGGGAAATGCGTCCAGTCTCGCCGCGGCGCTGCTTGCCCAGAAGCCAGACGAGGCAGCTATGGAGATCGCCGCCAGGCGCGGCCACGCCACGCAGGAAGGCGTAACGGCCCGCAGCGCTCCAGAGTTGCCCGACGCACAGGACCAGTGAGTCTGTGCTCACCGCAAGCCAACGTGCGCAGTGGCGGTCGGCCCGCGACACTCTCGACGGGCACCTCATCTCTACACTCGACCGCATCATGGCCACCGCCCACGGTGCACCTGGCAAGGAGACCAAAGACCTCATCCTCACGGCGATCCCCGAGGTCGTCAAGGCCCACGGAACAGTCACCGCGGAGCTGACTGCTGAGTTCTATGCGCTTGCCCGCACGAACGCGAGCCTGAACGATCTGTTCACACCGGAGCCCGTGTGGGACCCGAACGAGCAGCAGATCGCCGGGAGCTTGCGGTGGGCGCTCCGGCCGATCAACGGTGAACAGTACACCGGGGAGGACTACGCCCGCGCTGTCGATCGTGTGCGCGCGGCGATGACCCGCCTGATGCGCCAGACCGAGGGCACGACCGTGATGGAGAACGTCCGACGAGATCCACGCCGGCCGCTCTATCGCCGAGTGCCAGAGGCCGGCGCGTGCGGCTGGTGCATGATGCTCGCGACGCGCGGGCATGTCTACACGAAGGACACCGTCGGTGGTCCGCATAAGCGGTACCACGACCGGTGCAAGTGCAGTTCGGAGCCGCAGTATCCGGGGGAGGAGCTCCCACCGCTGGTGCAGGCGGCGCGGAAGGCGTACTACGACTTCTACTATCCGGACGACAGCGGGAATCCGTCCCCGGAGGGCCTCCAGCAGTTCTTTAACTTCGTGCAGGACGGTGGGCTGGGAGACAGGCCGCGCCCGGGCCGGGATTCGAAGGGCCGATACCGTCTCACTGTCGATGGGCAGGAAGTGCCGTTCACATTCGATGACATACCTTTGTCGCGATCGCGGCTGTGGAAGCACATTTCGACGATCGGCGGCGGCCGCGGTGGGCATCTTGTCGACCACGCTGCACACTGGGCGCAAGACTCTGACTGGCTCAACGTGCCGAAGACGATCTTCCCGGCTGGATATACGCGCGAGGACTTCAGCCGGCACCTCGGGGCGGTCATGAGAGACCCGACCTCGATCTTCGGAGATGTCGGGGGAGCATTCTTCTTCCGGAGGGAAGTGGAAGGAGGCCTGACTGTGGAGGCGATAGTAGGACGTGCTGGTGATGGAAGCTGGCGGATTAGATCGTTTTACCCCGTCGCAGGCGATGGTGCATTGACAGTTCGCCCGAAAAGCCAGCGCGCCACACCGCTGCCGACAGCAATCCCGCGCGTTCGGCACTCGGAGTAGAATCGGAACATGGCAGTGCGCGATTTCCAGCAGGTGACGCTTGACCTCTTCGACCTCATCGAAGAGGCCACAGGCGCGCCTATCGGGCAGTCGCGCTTCTTCGTCGGACAGGATCCTGCGCTCGCTTTCACAATTCCTCTGGCGGCCGTTGTCGATCTTGACGTGCAGGTGCCGGAAGGTCTGGCGCGTAGGACCCTTGAGGTATCTGGCGAGGTCGAGCAGTTGCTCGCTGACGATCCTGAAGAGCTCGCGGATCTGAGGACATTCCGTCGCCGGTTCGAAGAGCACATCGCACGCCCCACCGCTTCCGAGACGGCCTGACCCCGCGCCGCACAGAGTTTTCATCAACCCCCTTGCCGACATGGCAGGGGGGTTTTGCATACCCCGACATGGGAAGGACCACGATGACCGACACGACAACCGACACCACGGACGCCACCGAGGGCAAGGAGCCTGCAGGCCGGGCTGAGCATGGGACCGACAGGGGCCGTGACCAGACCGGTGACGAGCAGCCAGACCTTGCTTCGGAGGTGGAGAAGTGGAAGGCCATGGCCCGCAAGCACGAGGCACAGTCGAAGGCTAATGCCGACAAGGCCAAGCAGTTCGACAAGTGGCAGGAATCGCAGAAGACCGAACAGCAGAAGGCCGACGACGCGCTCGCCGCCCTGCAGAAGGAACGGGACTCAGCGATCACCCAAGCCGCCCTCGCCAAGGCCGCACTCGATCATGGCCTGTCCGCTGATGACTTTGAGCTCATCGGCGGCGGTAGCCCTGACGAGATCAACGCGAAGGCAGAGAAGCTCGCCGCCCGGCTGAAAGCCAGCCGTGTCCCATCGACCTCTCCCGACCCGCGCCTGGGCCGTGAGAGCAAGCCCACCGGTTCCGGAGACTGGCTCCGGGACCAACTGCAGCGAAAGTAAATGAGGAGCCAACATGGCATACGACAACATCATCGGCACCGCGGCTGTCACCGACGCCATGGTGCCCGAGCAGACCACCAAGGAAATCATCCAGGAGGCACCGGGCAAGTCCGTCATCCTCGAACGCGGCCGCAAGGTGCCGCTGTCGAAGAAGAAGGCCAAGCAGCCGGTGCTCTCCACCCTGCCGGAGGCCTACTGGGTCGACGGTGAGACCGGCCTCAAGCAGACCACCAAGGCCGCCTGGGAGAATGTCACGATCACCGCCGAGGAACTCGCCGTGATCGTCCCGATTCCCGATGCGCTCATCGACGACTCGGACATCCCGCTGTGGGACGAGATCAAGCCGCTGCTCGTTGAGGCGATCGGCCAGAAGGTCGACCAGGCCGCCCTGTTTGGCACCGACAAGCCCGACTCGTGGCCGACCGCCCTCGTGCCCGGCGCAATCGCCGCCGGCAACACCCTGGCAGTCGGAACACACGACGACTTCGGCGCCGACGTCGCAGCACTGGCCGAGAAGGTCTCCATCGCAGGCGTAGCCGTCAACGGCTTCGCATCCCGACCGGGACTGCAGTGGAAGCTCGTCGGCCTCCGCGACGCCAACGGTCAGCCGATCTACACGCCGTCCCTGGCCGCCGGCGCACCGTCTGGCCTCTACGGCTACCCGCTCAACGAGGTCACCAACGGCGCCTGGAGCGCCGAGGCCGCCGAGCTCATCGCTGCCGACTGGAGCAAGGTCGTCGTCGGTGTCCGACAGGACATCACCTTCGACCTCTTCCGCGAAGGTGTGATCACCGACGCCACCGGCAAGGTCGTCTTCAACCTCATGCAGCAGGACTCGAAGGCGCTGCGCGTCGTGTTCCGGGTCGGCTTCCAGATCGCCCAGCCTCTGGCCCGGGTCTCCGGCCAGAAGGCCTTCCCGGCCGGCGTCCTCACCCCGGAAGCCGCTGCCGGTGACGGAACAGGCGGCTGACCGATGGCACAGCGAATGATCGGCCCCAACGGCCGGGACGTCCTCGACGTCCCGGCCAGCGGGATCGCCGCCATGCGCGCCCTCGGCTGGGAACACCTCGACACCGCGCCCGACGAGCAGGAAACCACACCTGACACCCAGCCGCCGTCCAAGCGCACCACTAAGACCACCCGCAAACCATCCGGCGCTCGCCGCCGCGTCCCGAAGCCAGGCGACGATGACTAGCCTGGGCGCCCAGCCATGGACCACCCCGGACGAGGTCACCGCCCGCTGGATCGGTGACGAGATACCCGCCGCCGACGACCTGCTCGCCGAGCTCATCGCCGACGTCGAGGACCTCATCCTCTCCGAGTTCCCTGACCTCGCCGAGCGGGTCGAGTCAGGACAGATCACCCCCCGACGCATCACGCTGACCACCGTCCTCGTCATCCACCGCCACCTCCGCAACCCCGACGGCATCCGCACCCAGGCAGAGGCAACCGGCCCGTTCAACATCTCCCGCACCTACGGCGGCGACGAACCCGGCGCGCTCGCCTTAACGGATGATGACCGGCGCAGGTTGCTGGGGCGGCGTGCTGGCCAGCGGGCGTTCACGGTCACGCCGGGTCCTGAACCAAGGACGGAGAACCCGTTGGCTGGCGCGTGGGTCAATGGGCCGGGTCGGTTGGCTCCTGGTGGGGATGACCGGCTGTGAGGGTCATTGTCGAGCGTGTCCGCGGCCGTAATCGTGACCGGCACGGCAACCTGGCCGCCCCGTCGTCGCCGTTGCGCTTCCGGGCGTTCTACGCGCCGGGAGAGTCCGTTGAGGACAGCGAGCAGCGTGAGTCGACCGAGACCCGGGCGGTGCTGTACTCGCACCGCATCGACCTTGATGTCACCGATCTCGATCACATCGTCACACCAGCCCCGGTCGCTGGCACCTGGGTGGTCGATGGCGAGCCGCAGCAGTGGCTGTCGCCGTACACCGGCCGTCTGGAAGGCACCGTCATCCGTTTGAAGAAGTTCAGGGGATAGGGCAATGGAGTACCGGGAGAATAAGGCTGGAATGGCGTCGCTGGCGCAGTCCGCGGGCGTCGCGAGCATCTGCATGGAGGCGGCTCGCCGGGTAGAGCAGTCTGCTCGGGCGATGCCGCCACCGCGGATCCGCGCAGCGTCTGACCGCCGCGGCTACCAGGCGGCGTTCCGGTCGGAGCCGCGGATGGTCGAGATGGCGAAGGCGCGGGAGACGAGGCGCCGTGCTGGCGCGCTGGTAATCAACGATCACGAGCTCGAACGGGTGTTCGGCGGCAAGAACCGCACCCTCTACCGGGCGTTGGGCGCGCTCGATGGGGTGAGGCTCTCATGATCCATCCTGACGTGCAGGCAGCGCTCGAAGAGATCGTGACCGGCCTGACCGGCTCCGAGCACGTGTATGCCCATCTCGAACCTGGCTTCGAGGATGACCTGCCGGCGATCCTTGTCACCGTCTCCCAGAAGGACGACGGTTATCTGGCGACGCACAAGGCGGCGTTCGAGTTCTACGCCGCCGATCTGGGTGATGCCCGCACGCTCGCCCGCACTGTGATCGCTCACCTGACCAGTCAGCCGCACGGCACCGCGGCGGGGCTGCTCGACGATGTCCGTGTCGACATCGCACTCAAGCAGGTGCCGTATGCCAATCCGGACGTCGTGATGCTCAACGCGACGCTGGACGTCGATACGCGAGCTGTCTGAGAAGAACAAACCATTGGCACCCCGAGACTCGGGGTGCCTTCGTCATTCAGGAGGGTCACATGGCCACCATGCAGGAAATCAAGACCGCCACGCACAACCAGTCGCTCATCCGCAAGGTCCTCGATGGTGCGGCTGTGCTGGCTCCCTACTCCACGTCGATGCCCGATGCGTGGGTCGATGAGAACGGCGCACTGCAGGAGCTGCCGACAGAGTTCGCCGGGCTCGGCATCGTCGAGAAGGACTCGGGCTACGAGTTCGGCTCTGATCAGGACACTGAGGAGGTTGAGGGCCACGGCTACTCGTCCCCGGTGCGCATCGACATCGTCAAGACCACCCGCACCGTCTCGTTCACCGCTCTCGAGACGAACCGGGTCGTGCTGGAGCAGTACCACGGCCTCGACCTCTCCGGGGTCAAGGCCACTGTCGCCGGCACGATCGTCTTTTCCGAACCGGAGAACGCTGCCCGACCGTATGCCCGTCTGTGCCTGATTGGGTCGGACGGTGTCGGTGAGGACGAGATCTTCATGATCAAGGAGATGCCTCGCGTGCAGGTCACCGAGGTCGAGTCGCAGTCCTGGTCGTCGTCGGACGCACTCAAGTACGGCATGACCATGACGGCATTCACGGATCCGGAGCTGGGCTACAGCATCCGCAACATCATCGCCGGGCCGGGCGCGAAGAAGTATGCGAAGGCGATGGGCTTCGAGATCGGCGGCTGACAGATCCCCGTGGGGTCGCGAGTGTCAGGTGCCGCGGCCCCACGGGCCTACCCGTCCGATTCTCACCTGACAGCACCTCTGAAGGAGAAGTGATGGCTGAGCAGATCACGCTGAGCAAGGGCGATCACACCGTCACCACGACGGTGCCGCGCGAGGCGTACAACCTCGAAGCGCGCGGATACACCCGCGTGAAGCCGACCCGGTCCGCGCCGGCGTCTGCTGAGAAGAAGTCCGACAAGAAGTAACACTAAGGAGCACCTGACATGGCAGAGAAGAAGAAGGTCGCCGACAGCCGGCCAATCGATATCAACCTTTCGAGCATCGAGCTCGGCGCTGAAGCTCGCCCCTACCTGTTCGCGTTCAAGGGGGAGCGGTTCGAGACGATCGACATCGCCGACCTGATGCCCGATGACGTGATGAAAGCCTATCGGGACATGAACCGTGGTGACTTGTGGGCGATGGTCCGGCTGCTGCTGCCGAAGAACGACTTCGCCCGTTTTAAAGACCTCTCACCGACGATCTGGCAGCTCAAGGCAATCGGCGACGCTATCGGGCCGGTGATGCAGGAGCTGTTCGGCAGCCCGGAGGGGTTTACCGAGTAGTCGACCAGGTCAGCCGGTATCGGCAGGCCCTGCGCGCGGACTTCCAGGAGGTCTACGGTCTCGATCTGCACCAGCTCTGGCGGTCCCGCCAGCTCGCTCGCATCGATGACCTGATGCAGGGCCTGTCACCGGCGTCCCGGTATCGGCAGGCAATCCTCAGCGACCCTGAGGTCGCTGCCCGGGTCGTAGACCAGGAGGAAGCCGACAGGCAGGCCGGCAGGCAGCAGTCAACGCAGTGGGTTCCCGAGGTCCGAGACATGACCGCTAGCTTCGTGGTGCTCACGAAGCTGCACGCTGTCCTCGAAGAACTGGTAGCGATCCAGACCGGAGTCGCCACCCAGGGCAAGAAGAGCCGCAAACCGACCCGGATCCCGTCACCGCCGACTGCGATCGAGGCGGAACGGCAACGCAGGTCGATCGAGAAGAACCGGGGACTGCTGCGCAGGCTTGTCCCCTGGGAATACGAAACCGAATAGAGGGAGGGGCGATCGTGGCAGGTCCTATCGCAACAGCAGCAGTCCAGATCGTTCCTTCGTTCAAGGGCCTGCACAAGGCAACGAAGTCCGCGCTGCGCGGCACCGAAGGCGACTTCCGGGAGCAGGGCCGCCGCTCCGGGGGACTCCTCACGGCAGGGTTCAAAGGCCTCGCGATCTCCGGTGTCGTCGCCGCCGGCGGTGCGATCGCCTCCGGCTTCGGCATCGCGCTCGCCAAGGGCTTCGGCAGGCTGACTGCTATCGAGAACGCCCAGAAGAAGCTCGAAGGTCTCGGCCACGACGCCAAGACCGTCGAGCAGATCATGAACAACAGCCTGAACTCGGTTAAGGGCACCGCATTCGGTTTGGACGAGGCAGCCACGGTCGCCGCCGGTCTCGTCGCCTCCGGGATCAAGCCCGGCCAAGAGCTGGAGAAGACACTCAAGACCGTCGCCGACTCGGCCACGATCGCCGGCATCGGCATGGACGAGATGGGCGCGATCTTCGGCAAGGTCGCAGCCACCGGCAAGCTGCAGGGCGATGAGCTCAACCAGCTCTCCGAGCGCGGCATCCCGGCCCTGCAGCTCCTCTCGGACCATCTCGGCGTCACCACCGACGAGGTCCGCAAGATGGTCTCCAAGGGCGAGGTCGACTTCGCGACCTTCGCCGCAGCGATGGAAGCCGGCATGGGCGGTGCCGCCCTCAAGTCCGGTGAAACATTCCAGGGCGCGTGGAAGAACACCATGGCTGCCCTCGGCCGGATCGGCGCTCGCATCCTCGAACCGATCTTCAACGCCGCCCGCGACGGCATGAACGCCCTCATGCCCGTCCTCGACCAGCTCGGAGAGGCGATCGGCCCACTCGCCGACGCCTTCGGCGCGCTGCTCGCCAAAGCCATGCCCGTCGTCACTGCGGTCTTCATCGGCATGGCCAACGCGATCATCGGCACCATCGGCTGGCTCGGACAGCACATCGGCCTCCTCAAGACCCTCGGCACCATCATCGGTGTCGTCGCCGCCGCCTACCTCCTCTGGAACGCCGGACTCGCGATCCACAACGCATTGTCCTGGGTGTCCTACCTGTGGGCCTCCCGCGAGGTCCTCCTCAATTCCATCCGGATCGCCGTCACCAACGGCCTCGCCGCAGCCCAAGCCGGACTCAATGCCGCGCTCGCCGCCAACCCAATCGGGCTGGTCATCATCGCAATCGCAGCCCTTATCGCGATCTTCGTGCTCGCCTATAAGAAGGTCGGTTGGTTCCGTGACATGGTCGATGCCGCCTGGGCTGGGATCAAGACCGCGGTCGGCGCGGTGGTCGACTGGTTCCAGACGACGGTGTGGCCTGTGCTCAAGCAGGTGTGGGACGGCATCGCTGCCGGTGCGCTGTGGCTGTGGAACAATGCGATCAAACCGGCATGGGACGGCATCAAGACCGCCGTGGCCGCGGTGATCGGATGGTTCCAGACCAGCGTGGGGCCGGCGCTGTCGCAGGCGACCTCGGTGATCGGCGGGATCTTCTCCTGGCTCTATGAGAACATCGTCAAGCCCGTCTTTACCGGAATGCAGATGTACATCGGCATCTGGTGGGCTGTCATCAAGGGCGTGTTCAACGCCGTCATGTGGGTCGTCCGCAACATCCTCGCCCCGGCCTTCCAGTTCCTCGCCACAGTGGCGGCGTTCGCATGGGAGGGCATCCGGGTCGCGATCCAGCTCGCCTGGGGCATCATCAAGGTGATCTTCGCCGCCGTCAACGCCTTCGTTCGCACCGTTCTTGCTCCGGTGTTTACCTGGCTGTACAACTTCGTCATCAACCCGGTGTTCTCCTGGATCGGCAACGCGATACGCATCTGGTGGACTGGCGCGAAGATCGTCTTCAACGCTGTCGTGTCCTTCCTCCGCGCCACCCTCGGCCCGGTCTTCACCTGGCTGCGCGATAGCGTCATCACACCGGTCTGGAACGGCATCAAGAACGCGATCTCCACCGCCTGGAACTTCATCCGTGACAAGGTCTTCTCGCCGCTGGCAAACGCGATCAAAAACACCGTCCCAGACGCTTTCCGCGCAGGCAGGGACGCGATCAGCAAGGCATGGGAGGGTATCCGGGACGTCGCAAAGAAACCAGTCCGCTTCGTCGTCGACACGATCATCAACAAGGGCATCATCGGCGGCTTCAACAAAATCGCTGAAAAGTTCGGAGTCGACAAGGTCGACCCGTTCAAGCTCCCGAAGGGATTCCGTGCAGGCGGACGAGTGCTTGGCCCTGGCAGCGAGACATCCGACTCCATCCCGGCGATGCTCTCGCACAACGAGCACGTCTGGACAGCCCGAGAAGTGCGCGGAGCCGGAGGGCATGACGCCGTCTATCACCTGCGCAATCTCGCCCGCCGCGGCGCGCTCGCCCTTCACAATGGCGCGCAGCCGTTCCTGCCGGCACTCGCCAAGGGCGGCACGCTCATCGACGCCGCGAACTGGTGGGTGCGCAAGGGCGCCCGCGGTTCCCGGCATCCAGCGTTCGGAGGCGCGGTGCGGTCCGGGCACTCGAAGAACTCGCTGCACTACCAGGACCGCGCCGTCGACTTGAACTATGGTCCGGGTGGCGAGAATGCGATTGAGAAGGCATTCTTTGACAAGCATGTCGCCGAATTCAAACGCCTATTCCCCGGAATTCGAGTGATCTGGCGGGCAAAAGGCCATTTCAATCACATGCATATCGACAATTCGAAAGGTGCAGACATCGGAGACTTCTCTGGCGCTGCCTCTGGTGGTGGCGGAGTCGACATCGGGTCGTTCCTGAATCCTTTCAAGAAGCTGTTCGACAAGGTCGCCAAGGGCGTCGGTGGCTCCCCATTCGGGAAGCTCATCGGTGCCGGTGCGAAGAAGATGATCGAGGCGCCGATCCAGTGGATCAAGGACAACGCGTTCAAGGTCGCTGATTTTGTCGAGGACACGATCGACACGGTCGGAAACTTCGTCGGCAGCGGCGTTGCCCGCGGTCAGGGCCTCGCGTGGGCGGGGTTGAAGGGCTGGCCGCTCAATGGTGCCCGCTGGAAGGCTCTCGACTTCATCGTCACGAAGGAATCGTCTTGGAACCCGCGGGCGAAGAACCCGCGTTCCACCGCATCGGGTCTCGGCCAGTTCATCAACGCCAACGCCCGCCACTATCTCGGCTCCGCGCCGATGTCGAAGCACCCGATCGACAAGCAGCTCGACGCGATCGTCCGCTACACGCAGGACCGCTTCGGTGGCCTCGTCCCCGCGATGAACTACTGGAAGCGTCACCGCCACTACCGCGACGGCGGCCCAGTCACACCGACGCTCTACGACTCTGGCGGCTGGCTGCCACCGGGACTGACCACGGTCCTTAACGCCACCGGCAAGCCAGAGCCGGTGTTAACACCAGACCAGTGGGCGAAGCTCGGAAACGATCAGGCTGGCACGCGGATCGGTACGAAGATCGATGTGCTTTACGCGATGGATATGGATGATGCTCTGCGCCGGCTGGATATGCACGAGCAGAAGCGGCGGGCACTGCACCCGGAGGGAGTGTGAACATGGTCTACAGGCGACCGATCATCACGCTTCACGGCGCGAACGGCGACAGGATCACGTTCGATGGTGTGGGGGACGCGTTCACGCTCAAGCCCGGTATGACGGGTACGGGGCTGCCGCCGCGGGAGCTTTCGCATCTTGATCTGCCCGGCGGTGGGTCGGTGGTGCAGCATAAGCGGTGGGAGCGCCGGCCTCTGCTGTTCCCGCTCGACGTGCATACTGGCGATTACGGTGAGCTGGAGGCACTTCGCAGGCGGGTAGAAGCTCTTGTCACGTCAGGGCCGACGGAGATCGAGATCTACTCCGAGGTCACCGGGTCCCGGTCTATCGTCGCCGACTATAAGTCGGGTCTGGAGGGTGACTTCAGCTGGGCGCGCCGGACCACATCACAGCCGATGGTCATCGAGTTCGAGGCCGCGGACCCGCTGTTCTACGGCGGCGCGGTCGAGCACAAGTTCGCGGTGACCGGGCAACGGAAACCTTTCATCACCGGCCTCACCCAAGACGCGGTACGGCACAATCTCGCGCTCAATCCCGGCGGCGAGTACGCCTCACCGCGCTACGGCTCATTCACCGGTGCTGACGCGCAGTCCATCGCCTTTGACGTCAGCATGAAGGCATCCGGCTCCCGGTCGCTTCGTGTCACTGCAGGCGAGGGCACCGGTACCCCGCATGTCCTGACTCCAGCTACGAGTCCGCACCTTTCCACAGAGGGGTCTGACCTCTCGGGTGGTGTTCGTGACGGCAACTCGCCGCTAAGTGCGCAGCCTGCAGCTGCAATGCCGAGGTTCTTCACGGTCACGATGGCCGCTCAGGTCGCCGCTACCGATGCTGTGACTCACGTGCGAGTTTCCTGCTGGCAGCTCGACACCTACTGGAAGCCGGTCGGTGAATCCTCGACACATCGTGTAGGCGCCGACTGGCGACGCATCACCCACACCACGGCCGGACTCGCCGACTCGCCGACCGCGTTCCAACTCCAGCTGTTGCGATCCGTCGGTGGGCAGCTGCGCGATGTCCCGCCCGGGGAGTCGATGTGGCTTGACGAGGTGCTCATCGAACCGGGCCCGGAGGCCGGACCGTTCTTCGACGGAGATTCCACCGGCACCGGCCGGTCCTACGAGTGGGTTTCTGGGCCGGGGTCTGTATCGATCGAGCGTGCCGTCGCTACCACTGGCGCGCTGCCGTTCTTCCCGATCCGCCTCTCATCCTCCACGGTCGCCGGCGAACATGTCATCACCATCGACGCAGACGAGCCTGTGCAGGCGATCGCGACAATCGTCGGTCCCGGCCGTGACGTGCAGATCAGCCGCGGCAGCGAGCACATTTCCATCGCAGGTGAGATCCGTGAGCCGATCACCATCGACTCACGTGAGCACCACTACGACGTCTTCGACGCATCCGGTGACCTCTGGGACCGCGTCGACGGTGAGCCCTCCGTCCTCCACCTCGCTCCCGGCACGCACCGCCTGAAGCTCTCCATGGTCGCAGCGACTCCGCAGTCGGCGATCCACCTGAAGTACCGGCCGCCCTACCACGCCGGCCACTGACGAGGAAGGAGCTCGGGTGTTCACTGCGACGCTCTACGACCGGCAGCTGCGCCGCCGCGGCCGCATCGTCACCGCCTCCGGCACCGTGATCCTCCGCAATAACGGTGTAGCCACATTCACGATCGACGTGCCTGACACCCGCATCTGGCGGCGCTTCGAGCCCGGCTGGCACATCACCCTCCACACCGACACCGGCGAACAGATCATTTCCGGACAGCCCGACCAGATCACCACCGAATCCAAAGCCGGCGTTTCCACCACTACGATCTCCGGCCGCTCCCACCTCGCATGGCTGGCAGACACCATCACCCTGCCAAATCCTGCCCGGCCAGCCGACCAGCAATCCGACGCCGCCAGCTGGACTGCGAGCGGTCGCGCCGACACCATCGCCGCTCAGCTCATCACCACGCACCTCGGACCCACCGCCCACCACACTCGACGACGACCCATCGCGCTCGCCGGGTTGCCGGGTGTCGGACGGCAGGTGCGGGTGGCGTCGAGGTTTCAGCCCCTGATTGAGGAGCTGCGGTCGATCCTCGGCGCCGAGCTGGGGGTCGTGTCGTGGTTGGAGGACGGGCAGGTCCGCGTCGAGATCAGGCCGGTGGCTGATCGGTCGCGGAGGGTGCGGTTCTCTGAGGCCTCGGGTGGGCTGACGGGGTGGAAGCTGGAGCGGAAGGCGCCGACCGTGACGGATGTTCTGGTTGCTGGGCAAGGCCAGGGTGCGCAGCGCACGCTCCGGCTGGTCTCGGGCAACGCTTCCGAGTGGGGGGTGTCTGCGCTGCAGTTCCAGGACCGTCGTGACACCGATGAGCTCGCCGAGCTGGTCAAGGCCGGTGAGGAGACGCTCGCTGAAGGGCAGGAGCAGGCTGCGATCAGCCTGGAGGTCACGGACACGCAGGCCCGGCGCTTCCTCCGAGATTTCACCGTCGGTGACACGGTCACCGTGTCCCTCCGGTCAGGTGTCGAGATCGTCGACGTAGTCCAGTCTGGGCAGATCGACTGGTCGACTGGCGGCGTCGAGGTGAAGCTGCAGGTCGGCCCGGTCGCCGAGGAGTTGGATGCCCCGGGTTGGGTGAAGCGGACTACGAAGCTGACGAAGCAGCTGCGGCGGATCGCGGCAGTGTGAGACGAAGGAGATCAAGATGGCAGATCCGAGCGCTTATGACCTGGTGCAGGATGCGCGGTTGGATGCGCATGAGGCGCTGATCACTCCGCAGCCGCGTCAGCGGCCAGCGGCTCAGTATTCGTTCCCGATCGTCGGGCAGGACATCAGCGATGACGAGTTCATGCAGATGATGATCGCGACGCCGTCGGGTATTGCAGACGAGGGAGGGCAGCCGTTCTGGCTGCGGCAGCTCGATGATGCGACGCGCACCGCGCAGCTGACCGTGTCGAAGACCACCGGCGATGGGAAGGCCGCGATCGCAGGGTTCTTCTACCGGCTCCTGCAGGACGTGACGATCTCACTGCCGATGCCGGCGACGTCGACGCGTTACCACGTGTGCCTGACCTACGATCCGCTTGGACACTCACGGCCTGAGGGTCCGATCAGTGTGCAGACCTATGTGGGTGTGCCGCCGACGTCGGGCGGTCGCCGGCATATCGTGCTGTGGATCGTGCCGTGTGAGCCTTCTCAGCTGCTCTCGGATGTGAAGCCGATCCAGGTGCGGCCGAAGGCCGCGCCGCAGCTGACGGTCGATACCGCTGAGCAGCTGCCGTCACCTCAGTCTGTGCTGTGGGGAACGACATGCATCATCACCTACGGTCACGAGGCAGGGGCGATCTATCAGGCTGACGGTGACAATCCTGACGGCCGTCCGCAGCGCTGGGACAACGTCACGAGTCCGCCGTGGAAGCCGATCGCGCTCACGAATGACTACACTGCGGCAGTCCCCGTGCAGTACCGGATCAGCCGCGGCTACATCGAAATGCGGGGCCTTGTCCGCCGCAAAAACGGCGACTTCTCGACAGGAAGTTCATCCAGAATCGGGTGGATAGCTGGTGTCAATCTCCCGGACGTGAACATCTCGATCGGTGCCAACGCTGGCCGTAACGCCTTGCTCACCACCGCTATGGGCAGCTCAGTGCGTGACAACCTGGTCGTCCACACGCCGAACCCTGGCACACGGTGGGTGTCGCTCGACAACATCAGGATTCCGCTCACATGACCACTCTAGGAGGCGGTCATGCCTGACCGGGTCATCCACACATTCGACGGGGAACGCGGCAGGCCGGAGGTGAGACACGCGTGTGGATAATCTCATGCAGATGCTCAAAGACCTTGCAGGACCCACATTCGGTATCGGCGGCCTCGCTGGGATGTTCGTCTATTTCCGCAAGAGCGAGCGGGAACTGCGTGACGAGCTGCGGGCAGACAACGAGCGGTTACGCGTCGAGGTCACGGCACTCAGAGCCGAGCTCGCCCGCGTCGAGGCGGAGAACGACACCCTCTATGCGCGTCTCAGAGGTGAAGATCTATGACTACCCCTAGACGCCGACGTGCCGAGTTCCCGCCACGCTGGGTGCTCTTCATCTGCATCCTCGCGATCGCGGCCGGTCTGGCGCTCATGTGGGTGTCAGAGCAGCAGGCGAAACAAGACGCCGATGATGCTCGGTCAAACGCAGAAACCCTCGCCGATGAGGTGCAGCAAGCCTGCCGTCAGGGCGACGTGAAGATCGACGGCAGGTCAATCTGCTACCAGGCCGATGCCGTCAAACAGCAAGCCACCGACCCCAACACGATAGGCCGGGTCGGACCAGCAGGCCCACCCGGCCCACCCGGCCCGACCGGGCCCGCCGGACGTGGCATCCAGGGCGTTCCTGGCCCGGCGGGCGCGCCTGGCCCGGCCGGTAAGGACTCGAACGCGCCCGGCCCTGCCGGTCGTGCCGGTGCTGCAGGCGCAGACGGCAAGGACGGTGCCGTTGGACCGCCTGGCCCGAAGGGTGACCCCGGCCCTGCCGGACCTCCCGGCCCGCGTGGTGACCGTGGTGCCGCTGGTGAGAGCGGCCGCGGCATCGCCTCTATCGCCTGCGGTAGCGACGGTGCTTGGAAGGTCACCTACAGCGACGGTGCGACAGAGGCAGTGCCTGGGCCGTGCCGTGTAACTCCCGAGGCTCCAGTCCCTGCCGACTGACCGCTCCCAACTACCCAACCCCCGCCTAGTGCGGGGTTTCGTCATCCAAGGAGTTAACAATGGCATATAAGAACGCGTCCAGACTGCTCAGAGCAGTCAAAGCGTCCGGGCTGCCCTACACCGAAGTCGCCGGATGGAAAACCCGAGGGCGTCGCGAGATGGGCACCATCCGCACGATCACCTGCCACCACACCGCGACACCACGCTCATTCAAACGCTCGACGGACTATCCGACGATGGGTGTCGTCCGTGACGGCCGACCCGGCATCCCCGGACCGCTCGCACAGATAGGCCTCGGCCGGTCCGGGCGCGTCTACCTCATCGCTGCGGGCGTCGCGAACCACGCCGGCCGCTCCCGTGCTGTCTCGATGACGAATCCGCACGCCATCGGCATCGAGGCCGAGGGGGCGATGGAGTCCTGGCCGAAAGCACAGTATGACGCCTACGTCCGACTCGTCGCCGCGCTCGCCAACGAGTTCCCGGGAGTACAGATTCTCGGCCACAAGGAGTCCGCGTCACCGCCTGGCCGGAAGAACGATCCAAGCTTCAACATGAACAGCTTCCGCAAGGCCGTCGCCGCGGCCCGGAAGCACCCGTCTAAGCCATCCAAGCCGTCAACACCGGCACCAGAGAAAGGATTCTTCGGCATGTCAGGATACGAACGCCGCACTCGCGTCGGCGACCAGCACATCGCCCCGCACTCCAACCCCCGCGTCGCACTCCACCCCAAGACCAAGACCAGCAACGGCGCGCTCTACATCGCCCGCCCCCGCCGCCGCGGCCAGAAGTTCATGCTGCAGGCAGACGCATCAATCCGATCCGTTCCCGCCGGCGCCGACATCAAAGCCGCGATTGTCATCTGCTACTACTTCCGCGACGGCGGCCACGAAATCACCCGCCCGTTCGAAGAGGTGTCCTTCCCGGCCGGGGCCAACGGCTGGTCATCCGTGCACCTCGGCCAAATCGAGCAGTTCGGCGGCACCCAGCCTGGCGAGAAGCGCGGCGGCAAGGTCGTGCAGGCGGTCGACTACCAGCTGGAGATCACGAACCACAGCTCGAAGCCGGTGACTGTCGTCCGCGCCTCGTCCGGCAGCTTCTACGAGTGAAAGGCCCTGCCATGAAGATCATCACCACTCCTAACGCTGCGGCTTCGCAGACTGAGCATCCGTGGCGCGCCACCGCCCGCACCCTCGTCCAGTCCATCCTCGGCGCGCTCGCGGCTCTCGGGCTGATCTTCCTGCTCGTGCCTGGTGCGATGGACGAGCTTGCTGGTGCTCTCGGTGAGCTCGGCATCGTCATCCCAGCCGTCTGGATCGCCCTGCCGCCGGTCATCGCCCGCATCATGGCGATCCCCGGCGTCGAGGCGGCACTGAGGAAGATCAGCCTCGGTGCTGCACCAGCTGAGATGGTCCGTGTCGACCCTTCACAGATCCCAGGCGACTGGGCGGGTGCCGACAGCGACGACGTTGACTACGAGCCGGAGCACTGACATGGATGAGATGACTGACGAAGAACTCGCCGCGGAGATCGAGCGGCTGCATAAGCTGTTGGCCCGCCGCCAGGTTCGCTCGGCGATAGAGCGGGATCTGTCGGAGAGAGTCGATGAGATCGCCGAGGCGAATCCTGATGTGATGAATGAGTCGTTCTCAACTGGCCGGCTCACAGTCGACGACACCGGGGACGTTACGATACGGTCCGCAGACCAGGAGACAGTCTGATCCGGGAACGGTTGAGCGCCCCCGCACCGTAACGGTGCGGGGGCGCTTTTTGTGTTCTCCGTGTGAGGCGGCTTGGTCGGGCGGCTGGCGATGGCGTGCGGTGCAGCACTCGTTCTTCGATATGCTGAGGATATGGCTGAACTTGACTATGCATTTCTGGCTGACTACGCGACCATTTCAGAAGGCCGTTTGACGGCTGTCGGAGCGAGTTTCACACATGTTTTCGTGCCACAGCTTCCAGTCGAGATTAGTTTCGCTGTTGCCGGGCGTCTACGAGTCCGCGAAGACGAAGAAGCACCTGAGCTCAAGGTACGGTTTGCCGCGGAAGAAAGTAACTTTGAAGCCACTGTCAGTGGTGTAGTCCATAGATCTCCGGAGTCCCTGCCATACGATGGCAAGGTTGGGATCCTGTTTACTCTCGCAGCCGGCGTTCCAGTCGCATATGAAGGACTCGTTCAGGTTGAGATATTCGTTAACGGCGAGCACCAGCGTTACCTCGCATACGAGGTGAAGGACGCCTCAAAGCAAGCAGAGTGACACTGTGGATATCAGAATCACGAAACATGCGCGCGAGCGGATGACTAGCCGTGGGATATCCGAGGACGACGTGATCCACGCGCTTCGGCATCCTCGCATCTCCTACCCGACTAGGCGCGATAGCGTGTGCTTCGAAGGTGCGGATGTTGGTGGGAGGACGATCAGAGTGTGGTGCCCTACTCATGAAGCTGGACCTGACAGGTATACAATCAAGTCTACTGCTAGGAAGGGGTGAGAGTGATGACTGCTTCTCCAGTGCTAGAGATCGACCTCGTAGCTGAAGCGGCGTACCTTCGGCTGAGTGATAACAAGGTGGCCGAGACCTGCGAGGTCTCAGACTCAGTGCTTGTTGACCTAGACGATATGAAAATGGTGGTGGGTGTCGAGCTCCTCGACCTCGACACGGCCGTACCGACCGAACTGACGAAGAACTACCACGTAAAGCAGAGTCAGATAGAAATGTTGAAGAGGCTGGGGGAGAGACCCTCGCGGGCGTTTCTCCTCAGTTCAGCATCACAGGGCACAAGTGAATCATCTTCGAAACTAGAGTTCGCGTGAACAGGCCCGCAGAAGCGCCCCCGCACCATGACTGGTGCGGGGGCGCTTTTCGTGTGTTCAACTGCTCCATTCGCGGCAGCCGCGGGCGCAGCGGAAGACCTTTCGGCCCTCAGTCGCTAGGGAGGCTTCGAGTGGTGGCCGTGGCCGGATGTTGCCGCCGCACCGGGGGCAGTGTTCGGGGATCTCGGGCATGACGTGGTCCTTTCTGTAGTGGTCGGTGCCTGGCACTTTAACTGCGGTGTTCGGACACCGACAACGGTTGGAGGGGCCGTCCACAGGGGTGAGGGTTGTGGAGGAGGCGGCGCCGGTAGGGGATCCCTACAGCTCCCAGCGGACGTCGACGGCGGGCCGGATCAGGCTCTCGTCGACCTGGCCATATTCATCCTCTTCGGGAATGTACTCCGGGCGCATGTACCGGATTTCCTTCACATCGGCGTCTGCGTCCGCCTCGGTTAGCGCCCAGCCGCGCACGCACTCACCCCAGCTCGCATCAGTTTCGTAGTCGAGAATGGGTGAAATCTCATCGTGCCGCCACGTTGTCGATGGATCGCCATAGTGCCGGTTGGACGCGTCGATCACGCTCCAATACTCGGTCGATACATACGGTGTCACGTCCTGCGCGGCAGCAGGAGGGTTGCCCGTGACGCACACCTCGATGTCGATCGCGCCGACGGTGTGGTCTGCGAGGTCGGTCACGACACGGTACTCATGGGCGGTCAATGTCCCGCCGTCCGTGTCATCGACGGTCTCGCCAACTTTCACCCTGACCGGCCCCGCCGGCGTCACTGCGGGCGCGGGCGTAACTACTGCGCTCGTCTCCTGTTCGTGTGTGGGCTCGGAGGCTGAGGAGCCGCCGGGCTGAGTGCTGCAGCCGGCGAGCACGAGTAGGGCGGTAGTGGCCAGGATCGGGGCTAGAGCGCGTCGCATGGCGTGTCCTCTCAGGTGGGTCAGGATGCTCTTCTCAGAGTATCGTCAGGCTCCGCCCAGCCGATAGATGCTGCACGGACCGCGGCGCGCTTGGAGTCGGTGTCGACGGCGGTGTAGACCTGGGTGGTCGCAACGGAGGCGTGGCCGAGCAGCTCCTGGACGACACGCAAGTCCTTGGTCGCGCGCAGCGTGACTGTGGCGAACCGGTGCCGCAGCGTGTGACCAGTCCAGGCGCCGGGCAGCGCGTCGGCGAGCAGCTCGATCACGCGCTTGTTCGACAGGTGCCCACCGATCTGGCCGCCGAAGACGAACCCGCCGTTGTGCCGGGCGCGGGCTTCGAGATCAAGGTACAGTCCGTCAGCCAGCGGCACAGTGCGTTCTTTCGCGCCCTTACCGTGCACGATGATCGCCCGGTCGCCGCGCTCGCCGACAAGATCGCGCAAGTGCACACGACAGATCTCGCATGAGCGCAGCCCCGCTTCAGCTCCGAGGCGAATCATGAGCCGCTCGCGCTCGCCGGCAGTCGCGAGGGCTTGGGCGATGATCGGTTCGGGGCAGGGTCTGGGTAGGCCGGCCGCGGCGGTGATTTTGGGCAGCAGGGCTGCTGGGTCGTGGTCGATGAGGCCGGCGGCGAAGGCCCAGCCGTAGAAGCTGCGCAGTGTGGCGCGGTTGGAGTTCTTGGTGCTGGCTTTCCAGTCGTGGGCTGAGAGCCATTCGAGGAGGTCGGCCGTGGTGACGTCCCAAGGCGCTAGCTCGGTGCTGGTGGCGAAGCGCCTCAGGTGGTAGAGGCGGAGGTATTGGGTGCTGGCCGGGTAGTGGCCGGCGCGCATCCAGGTGGTGAAGTCGGTCAGTGGTGTCTGCCAGGGCGGTGGTGTGGGAAGAGCAGGCATGCTTCTATGCCTATATGAAGTGAGGTGGATCACGTTAGGGGAGACCATTTTGAGACCCTTCTGATATGGAGTGGTGACCTGCCGGTAGCTCTGCGGTCAGCTGAAGCGGTGTGTGAGCTCGGTGGTGAACGCGCGGTAATCGGCGACATGCCACGGCTTGGGATCCTGGCCGGCGGCGACTGCCTCGGCAATCAGGTGGGCGTACTGGTCGCTCAGCACCTGGAGACGCGCCGTGTCGTAGTCGGCGATGACCGTGCGGGTGATCTCGACATCGTGTGCGTCGATGCTCATGCTGTGCCTTCCTGTCGTGCCGGGCGCGGGCGCTTCGGCAGCTCGATCACGGTCGCCGGCATCGCCCTATCCAGTGCTGGTCGGTCAGGCTTCGGCAGCTCAGTCACGGTCGCGGCTGGCGCGTCAACGACTCTTAAACAGTGGGTTCCGGGTTCGAGTCCCGGGGGGTGTACGACTCCCGAAGAGCCGCCGTTCAGCACTGCTGGGCGGCGGTCTTCTGTTTCCCCGATCAGGTACGCCACCGAAGTGTTCAGCTCACGCGCGATCGCGAACCCACGGAGATCGCAGCCCGCTGCGCCCTATGGTGGATGTGCGCAGCCAGGTCGATGGTGGCAGGCAGCTGCCGGGTTTCACGCTGAGAGGCGAGAACCCCCGATATAATCAGGCCCTGCTGACCGCAAACGATACTGGCGAAGTGTTCGAGGCGCTGGCTCGTGTTTACGGTGCCGCGATGGGTACGAGGCGCGCCATCAACACGGGGATTTCCGATGTACATGTTCAATCAGGAGCCGGCCCTGACGTATATGGCGCCGTATGCGTGGATGGTCATGGACGGCATTCTCGTCGAGGATCCAGAGCTGTACCAGCGTGCGGTGGACACCGCGAAGCAACTGAGCGAAGAGATGGCCGCCGACGGTGACGACTACGTGCCGTGGCTCGTCGAAGTGCACCTGCCGCCGTTCATTGAGATGCACCGCAAAGCAGGCCTGCACCTGGATCTGATGGACAGCGACGGCTGACAACCCCACACGGTGCGCTGCTCACGCGGCATGCCGATCGCGTGCCCGGTCCTCACCGCCTGGTTCGCCTGGGCAACTGGGGCGTCTTTTTCCCCGCCGCGCAAAGTATGCCGCCGGGGGTATAGCTTCACCCACAGGCATGCGGTGCGTCACTGAACTTTCATAGGGAGTTCATGAGATGTGAATAACTTCCGAAGCATGAACGCACTTCTTACTCCGGCGCTTGCAGCCGCCAAGGTTTCACTCGCCATGTCCTTCATTGAGAAGATCGCAACCGATGGACCTCCGGTGTGGCTCATCGTCGCTTTCGTGGCCGTCATCGTCGTCGTGCCGACCCTCTTCTCCCTGTTGCGCATGCGGAAGCATCTCATGTCCGCCTTCGGCGTCGAGGAGAAGCTCGGTCCGGACGCACAGCTGGGAATCGGGCAGATCACCGGCGTCGAGCCCACCGGCACACTCATCAACGACGTGCGCGTCTACAAGATCCACATGGCGGTGCGCGGACAGAACTACGAAGAGTTCTCCGGCGTGCTCAAGCGCCCCGTCTACGAACACGAGATCGCGATGATGAGCGAAGGCACTGTGCTGCCGGTCGCCTACCGCCCCAAGAAGCGCGAAGAGCTGTCGATGGTGCCCGAGAGCAAGATGGCAGAGGCCAATGCTCTGCTGCAGCAGCAGCGCGTGGCGATGGGCGTGGCTGACCCCCGTGACGAGAGCATCTTCCAGCAGGGCACCACGGTCCAGGGCGTTGTCACCACCCTCAAGCCCACCGGCGAGATCCGCCACGGACACAACGGCGTCATGATCGGCGTGAGCTTCGCCCGCCAGGATGCTCCGGGCAGCTTCATCGAGCGTGAGAAGCACGGCTACCTGCTGCCGACGACCATGAGCCAGATGACGGTCGGCAAGCACGTCGGCGTCACGTACCTGCCCTACGACGACTCACAGTTCGTCATCACCTCTTCGGTCAACTGACGCGCACGGCCCGGCGAGGCCGGAGTCACGAGAGAGCCGTCGGCCCAGTGCCGGCGGCTCTCGTCAATGGCGGCGACGGTTGCCGCCGAGAACGAAGAAGACGAGTCCAGCCGCGATCGCTGCGATGCCGACGAGGCCGCCGATCGCCCAAGCAGGGCCGGCAGCGCTGGCCAGATCAGCCGCCTCTCTATCCGCCTGACCGGGCGCGGTCGAGTTAGCCCGGCTGGTGGCACCATCGCCGGGATGGTCAGCGCTGATGGTGTCCTCCCCATCGGCGGCGCCGGAACCGGGCGCCTGGGGGACCGGGTCAGCATAGTTGTGCGTGCGGCTGTCGTCACCATCGCCGGTGGGCGCCCAGTCATCACCAGCCTGATCAGGCAGCCTGTCGGACTGCTGGCCATTGCCGTTGTTCGGGTCGTCAAGGCTGTTCGGCGGCCGGCTCTCTCTGGACTCGTCCTTGCGATCCGAATCGTCATCGCGGGAACCTGAGCCGCCTTTGTCGTCATCATCCGGGGCTTTGTCGGTCGGCTTGGGGCCCGGGCGCTGCGTCGGCTCCTGGCTCGGCTCCTGCGACGGCGGGCCGCTCGTCGGCTCCTGAGACGGCGGGCCGCTGGACGGCTCCTGAGACGGGGACGGACTCGCTGACGGGCTGCTCGACGGTGTCGGGGACGGGCCGGGGTCGCCCAGGGAATCGGATGGGACCTGCGGTGAAGTGACGCTCAGCGCACCATCGGGGCCGAGGTCGAACGTGATCTTCGGATCGGTCCTGAAGGTGATCTGCTCGCCGGGTCCGGGCGGTTTCCCTGCTGCGGCAGGCTGCGGGAGAGAGGAGCCTGCCACGATGAGGAAGCCGTTGCCGTCGACCGCGCAGGCGCTCAGCCCCTCGATATTGCAGTCGAAGGTGCCGAGGATGAGCTCATTCGTCAGCGGCGTGCGATCATCAGCGCGGACGAACTGGACGGTGCCGGCCTTCGCGTCGTACCGGCCGACGCCCTTGATGAGCGTGCCGTCATCCTCGCCCGGAGTGTCAGTCGAAGTCGGCAGCTGCAAGTTCGTCGGATCCGGCGACGGCACCTCGGGAGGATCGCTGAAGGTCGGCGTCTCACTCGCCGCGGCATCGGCGCCGGTGGGTCCGGCGGAAGAGCCGGCCACCGCCTCGGCGGCGGGAGCAGATGCGGCAGGCACGGTGGCGCTGAGCGGCACGAGGAGGGCACCACCCACCGCAGCACCGGCAAGTACCCGTACTGGTGAGGTGTGGCGTTCCGATCCTCGACTGTGCATCTGTTCTAAGCGGTTCCTCTGCAACGATGGGTGCCGACCGCTTCGAATGGTGCCAGGAGGCGGGGCCGGCCTGAAGTATGGTAGCGGTCGGCGGCAGGCCTCGACAAAGCGAGACGCGCCAGGCGAGAGCCGGTCTCCGGGCCGTGGGGCTGTTCCCGCAGCAGGCTGGCTGCGGACCTGTCATTACGAGTCACTACGATACCCGACCACACGGTCAGTTCCCTCCCGAGTGATGGCGAAGCCCTCATCGGTGACGCCCAGCAGATTCGTGCGCACCTGCCAGGCCGTGTCCCCGTTCACGAGCACCGGCGTGTTGTCGATGACCGCCGGCGTCACCTGCCCGCGCGGTTCGGAGAACCGGGCATTCGATTCCGAGCCGTCGCGCTGCAGCAGCCCATCGTCCATCGAGAACAGGTACGGGCCGATGACGGCGAGCTCATAGCCCTGCCCGCGCACCCAATCGGCCTCGCCGACCGTGTCCGTCGTCGTCGACACCGTCGAGGCGATCGTGCCGTCGGCCAGCGAATGCACGACGAGCTGGATGCGGTGCCCGGAGTTCGTGCTCGCTCCCGGCTGACCCCACAGGGTCACGACTTTGCCGTGGCCGGCAGTGACCCAGCGGATGATCTGCAGATCATCGGTCGGGGCTTCGAGTTCGACGCTGCGCTCCTCACCGGTGTCGATGTCGGTGACGGTCAGCGGCCCGGAGAACTCCGCGCTGATGAGATCTGTGCCGTCGAGGGCCATCGGGGTCGAACCGGCGGCCGGAGTCGGCAGATGGGTGAGCCCGGTGGGGGCGAAGGTCAAGAGCTCATCGCCGCTCTTGATGAGCACATTCGTGCCGGCCGAGGAGATCCGCGCGCCCTCCGGCAGGCGGTACTTCACCGCATCGTCCTCACCGTCGATGAGTGCGAAGGCGCTGTCGTCGATGCGCCACACGAGCGCCGGCCGGCCGCCGATGACGGTGTCGACGGCGAAGCTCGGCGGCTCCGGGACCTCGGTCTCGAAGCGCTGCTTGCCGGTCGACGGGTCGAGGATCTGCAGCCGGTCCTGGGTGACGACGACCACGCCGCGCGAGGTGGCCGTGACCGAGGCGTCGGCGGGGATCTCCGACTCCCACGCCGGGGCGTTCTCGAACTCGGGCACCGGCGAGCCGCCGGTGGCGATCGACAGGGACTGCTGGGTGGCGGCGCCGTTGGCCGCCGGGATGCTCTCCGGCGCCTGGCTTTCGGGGGTGCCGATGATGCGCGGCATGAAATAGGCCGCCAGCGCGATGATGAGCAGCACCGCCAGCACGATCGTCGGCACGGTCAGGCCCCGCATCTGCAGGCGGCTGCGCAGCCGCCTGGGCCGGCGCCGAGGTGTGCCGTCCAGCTGCCTGCCGGCTCCGCTGGCCGGGTCCTTCTGCTCCGGCAGGGAGCCGGTGTGCGGTCCGGTCGGTGCGGCGGGACCGGAGAACCGGTCGCGGACCGGATAGCCGCTGCCCGCCTCGGGAGCGGGACCCGGCTGCCCGCCGGTACGGTGACCGGCTGCCGGGGCGGCGCCGGAGGTGGGCCCGCTGCTGGAGCGCGGGGTGTTGGAAGCAGGTGCGGTGCCGGGTTCGGGAGCCGAGCGCAGGCGCCCGTCCGAATCGATGTGCAGCGAGCGCTGGGCGCCGTGATCGTCGAGCTCGACGGTGATGTCGGTGTGCTGCTCGCGCGCCAGAGCCGTCAGGTGCGCGATCGCAGACCCGACATCAGGGTGCTGCGATGGCGTGCCGGCGGCCGTGACATGCACGGTCCGATCAGCGGCGACGCGCACGTACGCTGTGGGCATGAACAGGAACCTCGAAGAATGGAGAGGGGAAGGGTCGCTCCCAGTGTAGGGACACGATCGGCCGAAAATGCCCACCGAGTCCTAATAGTTATCTGGCAGCGATGTGATCGTTGTCTGCCCGGTCAGTCGGCGGTTTGCTCTTCGCTTGGGGACGTCTTAAGATAGTCGATGCTGTCTGAAAGCAGTGATGGTGGCTATAGCTCAGCTGGTAGAGCACCGCGTTGTGGTCGCGGGGGTCGCGGGTTCAAGCCCCGTTAGCCACCCCACACCGAAACCCCGCTCGCCCACGTCGATAGTGGGCAGGCGGGGTTTTCGCTTGCCCACCTCCGGATCTGCGGCAGTGAACCGGAGGATGGCCGGATCGTCAGACGGCAGAAAGTCTGTGCGGGCATGCCGGCGCTGTGCTTCTCGCACCGAATCCTCCCTCGTGGTGAATCTCACCCGCTCTGCCAGTGTCAACACATGAGACACTCAGGAGATACATCAAGGAGGCTTGCTATGAGTGACGATTCACCGATCATCGACGTCATCACGACGATCAACACCCCACTGACCTATGTCCTCATCGCGGTTCTCGGTGCCGCCGGACTGTACCTGTCGATCCGCACCGGAATCGTGCAGCTGCGGCTGCTGCCGGAGATGTTCCGGGTCATCGGCGAATCGGCCGGGCGCGACTCGGCAGGGGAGAAGCAGATCTCCTCGTTCCGCGCCTTCTGCGTCTCCGCAGCCTCCCGTGTGGGCACCGGCAACATCGCCGGCATCGCCCTGGCGATCTCCGTCGGCGGACCCGGTGCGGTGTTCTGGATGTGGCTGCTGGCTCTCATCGGCTCGGCGACCGCGTTCACCGAATCCACGCTGAGCCAGCTGTACAAGGTCAAGGACCAGGCCGCCTACCGCGGCGGTCCTGCCTACTACATGAAGCTCGGCCTCAGGAAGCCGTGGATGGGCGCGTTCTTCGCCGTCATCATCGCCATCACCTACGGGCTTGTGTTCAACTCCGTGCAGTCGAACTCGATCGTCGATGCCACCAGCACCTCCTTCGGCGCCCAGGGTGAGGCCGGCCGCGAGATGATGGCGATCGTCATCGGCATCGCGCTCGCACTCCTCGTCGGCGTCATCATCCTCGGCGGTGTCCACCGGATCTCGATGCTCTCGTCGATCATCGTCCCGGTCATGGCCGTGCTCTACCTCATCCTCGGCATCATCGTCGTGTTCATGAACCTCGACGCAGTCCCGCGCATGTTCGAGCTCATCGTCTTCAACGCCTTCGGCCTGCGCCCGGTCATGGGCGCCGGGGTCGGCCTCGTCATCATGACCGGCATCCAGCGCGGCCTCTTCTCCAACGAGGCCGGCATGGGCTCAGTCCCGAACGCCGCAGCGACCTCCTCGGTGTCGCACCCGGTCAAGCAGGGACTCGTACAGAGCCTCGGTGTGTACTTCGACACGATGATCGTGTGTACGATCACCGCGTTCATCGTGCTGCTGTCCAACCCCGAATACGGCACCGCTGCCGGTGCCTCGTTGACCCAGACCGCACTGTCGGACCAGCTCGGCCAGTGGGCCGTGCACTTCCTGACCATCGCGATCTTCCTCTTCGCCTTCTCCTCGATCCTGGGCAACTACTACTACGGCGAGACGAACATCCAGTTCCTCACCGATCGCCGCTGGGTGCTCAGCGTTTACCGCGCGATTGTGCTCATCGCGGTGTTCGTCGGCGCCGTGCTCGCCTTGCCGGTCGTGTGGGAGGCGGCGAACCTGTTCATGACGATCATGGCGCTGACGAACCTCGTGGCCGTCATCCTGCTCGGCCGCAAGGCCGTCTGGCTGCTCAAGGACTACCTGCGCCAGCGCAAGGAGAACCGCGAACCTGTCTTCAACCGCGAGCAGCTCGACGACCAGCGCGGCATCGAAGCCTGGGACGGCGCCGACGAGGCGACCCGCCCGGAGTTCTGGGAGGAGCAGGCCCAGGCGAAGCAGAAGAATCGCTAGCCGGCTGGCGATCAGAGCCTGAGCTCGAAGATCGCCTCAGCGAGGAACCCGGTGAAGCCGAGCTCCTCGTTCACCCGCAGCATCGGCGTGTTCTCCGCGGCGTTCCACGTCATCACGTAGGGCGCCTCGGGCACCTCGACGCGCAGGCGCAGCAGGTTCGCCGCCTTGACGAGCTTCCCGAGGCGGTGGCCGCGGTGTGGGCCGGCGACGAGCGTGTCCCACTGTTCGACCGCGTTGGCCGGTGAGGCTGCCGGGCTGGCGAGTTCGTTGTAGGCGACAAGGTCGCCGGTGGGCAGGTGCTCGGCAACGGCGAGGAACACACGGTGGGTCACGGCGTATTCGGCGTAGGCGTCGCGGATCCGCGCGGCATCCCAGTTCTCGGCGACGATGTCGAGGCCGCCGTGTGGAATGTCGATCGACATGCGGCTGACGAGGGCCGTCATCGCCTCTAGGCGGTTCTCGGGAACTCCGCCCTCCCACAGGTGCACCCGATAATCGGACCCGGCATGCGCCTCGGCGTCGGCATGAGCACGCTCGAGCGGCGTGGTGCTGCCGGTGAGCTCATACCGGGAGACCCGCTCGATCTGGCCGAGCGTCATGCCCAGGCCGCGCGCGAGGCGGACACCGGGATGGTCTGCGGGCACGACTCCGTGCCCGGTGGGGGAGCGCAGCAGCGTGACCGCACTCGGCTCGGTGATGACCGGGGTCGAGACGTAGCTGTGCACAAGCCGGGCGCCGGCGCCGCGGGCAGCAGCCAGGGCCGCCTCGGCGAGCTGACGGCCGATGCCCTGACCGCGGTGGTCGGGGTGGACGAAGACAGTGAGCTCGGCGGCAGCATCGGTGTCGCGCAGCTGCAGTCCCAGCCGGGCATGGCCGAGGGTGGCATCGCCGCTACGAGCCAGCCAGCGGCGGACGTGCAGGTTCGTATTAGCAGCCTCGGAGCGGTAGTCCTCGGCCGGGTCGGTGTCCCATTCATCGGAGCCGATGGTCTCGGCGTTGCTGAGGTGGACGAGTCGGCGGTGGTCGAGCCAATCCGGGTGATCGGGTGAGGCGGGGCGGGCGACCTCTGCAACGGTGCAGGCAGGCATGACAGGGCCTTTCGAAAGGTGATGACAGTGATGATCAGGCGGGTTCACTGAGGCTGCCGTGGAGCGACGGTGCTCGACACGGAACTGTCAGCGCACGGTCGTCTCAGACGTCCTGCAGGAGCGTGATGATCGTTATAGTTGCCGACGCTACCACGGCCTCGGTGCGCCTGGTGCGCTCCGCATTCATCGATCTTTCCGCGCGGGTGCTGAGTTCGCGCAGAATCGGCTTCACATTGGTGTATAGGCACATCATTACGTGAACGTACGTACATATGACTCCACGGATTTCTGGACGTACGCTGTGCACGACAACCCGACTTATTGATTCAGCATTCATATAAACGAAAGTGGTTCTGGCTATGCCCTCCATCCGGCGGTTCCTCGTCGCAGCAGCCACCTCAGCAGCACTCATCGCCGCGCCCTTCTCCTCCTCAGCGTTCGCCGCTCCGGCTCCCGGTGACATCGCCGTCGCCCCCGCCGCTGCCGGCAGCAGCTGCGGTGATGACAGGACTGAGCTGTGGGACGACGTCCCCCAGGTCGGTAAGCGCAATGTCGTGACGACCGAGCATTCCGATTCAGTGGCGATGTGCCTGACCGGTGGTCAGATGCACATGTACAGCCTCGTCGACTGGGCACCGGAAGGGGGCAAGTACCGCCCGCACACCCGGCAGGCGGCGAGCTCGCTGTTCTTCAACGTCAATGACGCACTGAAGATGACCCTGCCGGGCGACCCGAAGTGGGAGTTCACCGGAGCCGCCGGCAAGGAGGCCTGGGTGGTTCCGCAGCAGCAGAACCACAAGGGCATCTGGGCCGGCTGGAACACCCAGGACATCAGGGAAGCTGACATCGACGGTCCGATCACCATGTCGATCGACCGGGCCAAGTCGAGCGTGCCCGAGGGCGCCAACGTCGAGCTGTTCCAGTTCGGCACCTTCGGCGGTGTCAACCGGATCCTGTCGCTCAACGACGATGCGCACCGCACCTACCAGCAGAGCGCTAACGCCCACGTGCACTCGAACTGGTCGTTCACCCACCCGGGCATCTACAAGCTGCACTTCACCGCGACTGCCACCCCGAAGGGCGGACAGCCGACGAGCGCCGGGCAGGACTACTACTTCGTCGTCGGTGACTACGAGAAGTACGCCGACGAGCTGACCGCCATTGACAACCCGCCGACTGAGGACCCGACCGAGGATCCCACCGGTGAGCCGACGGACGATCCCAGCCAGACTCCTCCCGAGGACAGCGATCTGCCGCGGGTGAGCATCAAGGGTGACCGCACCCAATACCGCGTCGGCGATCCGGCGAACTTCTCAGCCGTGCTGCAGGACAGCGACCGCATCGGCGTCCTGTACTGGGAGACCGCCGCAGCCGGTGCGAAGCACTGGAACCGGCAGGGCAACAACGCCGACAACACCTATACGATCCGTGAGATCACCGAGAAGCACGACGGCATGCGGGTGCGTGCGATCTACCAGGTCGACGGCGGGGGAATCGCAGCCTCGAACGAGTTCGTCATCAAGGTCAGCGGATCCGCCGGCTCCGATGAGGGCGGCTCGGGTGATGACACGCCCGGCGGTGACAAGCCCGGTAAGGACGAGACAGAGGCTCCGGGCGAAACCAAGAACCCGGAGGAGACCGCCTCACCCGATAAGGGCGAGGGCTCGGAGACCAAGGAGCCCGGTTCGAACAGCACCGGAGGCGCCGGTGGAGGCGGCGGCGCTGGCAGCTCCGGCTCCGGTGCCAACGGAAGCGGCACCTCGGGAGCGGGCGGATCCGGTGGCAAGACCTACGCTGTCTGCACCCCTGACTCCGCACCGAACGGACACGGCGGAACCGGGGCCTCCGGTGCCGGCGGAGCCGGAGGAGGCGCCGGCGGCAGTGCCGACGGTCAGGGCACCGAAGACGACGAAGCGCCCGCCGGTGAGCGCGTGCAGGTCTCCGATGGGCACTTCGACTTCGGCCCGCGGATGCGCGGCAACTCCGTCAAGGCACAGCTCAAGGACGACCGCGAGGCACCGCCGACCTGGCGGGATCCAGCAGACGTCGAGTTCCTCATCGGCGATGCGGCCAAGCAGCCGCTGCCGGAGAAGGGCTTCGACTTCGTCGGCAAGCCCGGCGAGGAGGTGTGGATGATCAGCCAGGTGCAGCAGACGGGTGTGCCGTGGCTGGGCTGGAACACCCAGGATCCCGAGCTCGTCAACAACGCCTCCGCTGTCAACATGCGCCTCGACGCCCTCAACGGGCCCGGCAAGATGAATGTGTTCGTCGGCGGCGGCGGCTTCGGCGGCAGCGACGTCAAGCACGTGTTCCAGAATCCCGGGGACTCCTACGACATCCCGATGCGCACCCACGAGCACGGCTACTGGGTGTTCACCGCAGCCGGTCAGTACACCGCTGACATCACCTTCACCGTCACGACCGCTGCCGGTGAGCAGCTGAGCGCCTCGGGCACCCTGCACTTCACCGTCGGCGGTGACGCCAACGCAGGCGGAGACGCCCACGCCGGCGGTGCTGTGGCGCAGGCCGCCGGTGCACAGCCGGGCCAGGCCGGTCAGCCGGGCCAGGCCGGTCAGCCGGGGCAGCCCGGTGCCCCCGGACAGCCCGGAGACGCCGGCCAGCCGGGAGCCGATCCGAGCGCCTCCGCTGACCCGTCGGGTGCACCGGCCGGTTCCAGTACCTCGGGTGCGGCTGGCTCCGGGACGATGAAGGACAAGGACGGCAACCCGGTCCCAGCCGGTGCCAAGATCCGCTACGTCGACTGCTCCAACCTGCCGCGCACCGGTGCCGACGCGATCGGCTACTACGTCGCCGGCGGCGCGGTGCTCATTACCCTGGGTGTGGTGCTGCTGTCCGCCCGCCGGAAGGAAGACAGCTGAGGCGCATGCGCCGGCTGGCCGCACTGTGCACGACCCTGACACTGGCCCTCTCCGGGTGCGCGGCGAAGCCGCTGCTGAGCGCGCACCCGGAGGACGGCAGGCTGCAGGTGGTGGCGACGACGAACGTCATCGCCGATATCGCCGCCCAGGTCGGGGGAGAGCATGTGCAGGTCGCCAGCCTCGTGCCGCCGGGGGCGGACCCGCACTCCTATGAGCCGACGCTGCGCGATGTGCGCAACATCGTCTACGCCGATGTCGCGTTCTCCAACTATGTGCTGCTCGAAGAGCACAAGCTCATCAAGACCCTGGACTCCAACATCAGCCCGCAGGCGGCGAACGTGGCGCTGGCCGAAGGGGCGGTGAAGTACGCCGCCGAGGTGATCCCGCTCGTCGAGGACGTCTCACTCGACACCATCTGGCTGGGTCTGCGCGTGCACGGCGACGGCAGCCGGTTCGGCGCCGACCGGACGAGTGACATGCATCTGCGGCTGACCGGATTCTCCGGGCCGGGCACGATGCACGGGTTCCTCACCGAGGGGCTGGGCCAGACGTCGATGTACTTCGACTCCAGCGACGGCGTCGACCCGAGTGAGGACGAAGCGGTGCTGCCGGCCAATGCGCACACGCATCTGAGCTGGGCGTTCTCCGCACCCGGGGTCTACACCGCGACCTTCGCCGGCAGTGTGCGCCCTGAGGCCGAGGCGCCCGAGGTGCGGGTCGGAGAGGCGACGTTCACCTTCGTCGTCGGCCAGGATCCCGCTCAGATCCCGGAGCTTACCGGCCGTGAGCGGCTGGACGGCGGGCATGCCGATATTGCGATGAACCTCGATGAGCAGGCGATGGAGATCGTCTACGACGACACGAGCTCCGGGACGGTCGAGCAGCGGCACCTGCCTGCCGCGGAGGCTGTCATCGAGGTGACGAACAGGGCCTGGCAGGAGATCCCCTCGGGTGCGGGGTTCCTCGGGCCCAAGGGCTCCTCGGTGTATCTGCTGCCGCAGGCGGTGCTCGGCAAGCACGTCCACGGTGAGATCGACCCGCATCTGTGGCATTCGGTGACGAACTCGATCGCCTACGCCAAACTCATCCGCGACACCTTCATCGCAGCCGACCCCGAGCACACGGACGAGTACCACGCCGCCGCTGAGGCCTACATCGACCGGCTCGATGCGCTCGATGCCGAGGTGCGGCAGACGATCGCCGAGATCCCGGAGTCCCGCCGCCACCTGGTGACCACCCACGACGCCTTCGCCTATCTGGCCAAGGATTACGACATCTCGGTCGCCGGCTTCGTCACCCCGAATCCGTCGACGGAGCCGTCGATCACCGACATGGTGCGGCTCACCGACACGGTGCGCAACCTCCAGGTGCCTGCCGTGTTCCTCGAACCGCAGCTGGCTGCCCGCGCACAGACCCTGCGCGAACTCGCCGCCGTCACCGGCATCGAGGTCTGCCCGATCTACTCCGATGCCTTCGATGCCACCGTCACGTCCTATGAAGAGCTCATGCGCTTCAACGCCCGATCACTCAAGAGGTGTCTGTCATGACCATCCGCTCCGCCCTCAGCTCCGCCTGCCTGGCGGCCGCCCTCATCCTCGGCCCGGCCGCCGCGCCGGCGCTCGCCCAGCCGGCCGAGGATCCGAACCTCGAGCAGACCGTCACCGATGACGAGGAGCTCGTCGATGATGAAGCGGTACTCGATTCCGGCCACATCGACATCGGGCCCAAGCTTGTCGGCGATGAGTTCCAGCTCGTCATGCGCGATGACACCGAGGCCCCGCCGGTGTGGCGCAGCCTCGACAGGACCGTGCTCAAAGTCAACGACGAGGGCGCGAAGATGCCGATGCCCGATGACGAGCAGTACGCCTTCATCGGCGCCGAACCCGGCGCAGACGTCTGGCTCATCCCGCAGGTCGAGAAGCCCGGACTCATCTGGGCCGGCTGGAACACCCAGGATCCGGCCTTCACCCAGACCGCCCAGCGCGGCATGAACCTCGAGTACCACGGCATGCAGGGGCCCGGTGACATGGTGCTGTACCTGCAGAACGGCAGCTTCGGCGAGCCCGAGCAGCTGTGGGATTCGCGCAAGGGTGCCGATCAGAAGATCTTCGTCGAGAACAACACCCACACCCACGCCAACTGGGTCTTCACCGCACCCGGCGTGTACCTCCTCGACATCGGCGTGTCCTTCACCGACGCCGCCGGCAACGAGGTCTCCTCCCGGCAGGTGCTGCGCTTGGCCGTCGGCGATGCAGCCAGCACCGATGAGGCGATGAGCGCCGAGTACACCGGTGATCAGGCGGGCGGCGCAGGCGACGCTGCCGGTGCGGATGAGGCCGATGCCGACGCCGAGGCGGGGGCCGGCGGGGCGGCCGATCCGCTCATGTTCGTGCTGCTGGGTGTCGGTGCCGTGCTCATCGTCGTGGTCGCCATCGCCGTCATCGGCTCCGCACGCGCGAAGAAGCGTGCCGCAGCAGCCGAGCACTCCGGCCAGGGGATGGGGCAGTGAGGCAGGCGAACAGCACCCGCCCGGCCTCCGCCTCGGAAACGGTAGAGGCGAGCCCCGCCTCGGGCGCGGCGCTGGAGGTCTCTGGGCTCACCGTCGACCTCGGCGGCCGGCCGGTGCTCACCGGCCTCGACCTCAGTGTTGCCGCCGGTCAGTTCCTCGGGCTGCTCGGGCCCAACGGGGCGGGGAAGACGACGCTGCTGCGCGCGATCCTCGGGCTCATCCCGCACCGCGGCGACATCCGGGTGTCGGGCCGGCCGGCTGCGGCGCTGCGCGGGCGGATCGGCTACGTGCCTCAGCGCCACGAGTTCACTTGGGACTTCCCGATCTCTGTTGAGGACGTCGTGCTCACCGGCCGGTCCTCGCGTCTGGGCTGGCTGCGCCGGCCCCAGGTCGCTGACTACCAAGCCGTCAACACCGCACTCGCCCAGGTGGAGCTCGACCATGTGCGCCGGCGCCCGGTCGCCGAGCTCTCCGGCGGGCAGCGGCAGCGGGTGCTCGTCGCCCGCGCCCTGGCGATGGACTCCCAGCTGCTGCTTCTCGACGAGCCATTCACCGGCGTCGATATGCCGACCGCCGAGCTGCTCACCGGACTCTTCGGCCGGCTGGCAGCAGCGGGCCGCACCGTCATCATGTCCACCCACGACCTGCCAGCGGCGATGGTGACGTGCACGCAGATCGCGCTGCTGCGCGGCACCATCCGCCTGCACGGCACCCCCGATGAGGTCCGCGATCCGGAGGTGTGGATGGACACCTTCAGCGTCTCGGCGACCTCGCCGCTTCTCACCAGCATCGGACTGAGCGCATGAGCTTCTTCGACTTCCTCGCCGACCTGAGCAACCCGATGCTCGCCTTCCTGCCGAAGGCGCTGCTCATGGCCGTCATGGCCGCGATCATCTGCGGTGTCGTCGGCACCTACGTCGTGCTGCGCGGCATGTCCTTCATCGGCGACGCTGTGGCCCACTCGGTGTTCCCCGGTCTGGCGATCGCCTTCGTGCTGCAGGGCTCGCTGGTCCTCGGCGGGGCGGTGGCCGGCGTGTGCACTGCGATCCTCGTGGCGATCTTCTCCCAGAACCGCCGGCTGAAGGAGGACAGCATCATCGGCGTGTTCTTCGTCGCCGCCTTCGCCGCCGGCATCGTCATCATCTCCCGGGCACCCGGCTATGCCGGCTCCCTGACAGACTTCCTCTTCGGTTCGATCACCGGCATCCCCACCCGCGACGTCTACACCGTCGCCATCACCGGCGTGCTCATCATCACCCTCCTCATGGTGCTGCACAAAGAGCTCGTCGCCGTCAGCCTCGACCGCGACTTCGCCCGCGCCATGGGGCTGCCGGTGTTCTGGCTCGATATCGTCCTCTATGTGCTCGTCACGCTGGCGATCGTCGTGTCCGTGCAGACCATCGGCAACATCCTCGTCCTCGCCCTGCTCATCACCCCGGCTGCTGCGGCCCGACTGCTGACCGACAAGCTCGTGACGATGATGATCCTCGCCCCTGTCATCGGTGCGCTCGGCGCGTTCGCCGGCCTGTATCTGTCGTGGGGATTCGACCTGCCCGTCGGCGGCACCATCGTCCTCGTGCTGACGGCAGTGTTCCTCGTGCTGTGGATCTTCGCCCCGCGCCACGGACTGCTCATGCGCAGCCGCCAGCGGGAGGTCGCGCATGCATAAGAGCCTGCGCCAGGCGGCCGCGATGCTCGTCATCGCGCTGCTGGCCGCCGCGCACGTCGCGTTCGGCTGGATGCCGGTGACCGCAGCCGAGGCGCCGGGCACCGACAGTGCCGACGCTCCCGTGTCGCTGAAGGCCACTGGCGAGAGTGCCGGGCGCCTGCACGTCGACACGCGTTCCTTCGCTCGTGCTCTCGGCCCGGTGACCGTGCTCATCGACCGTTCGACCGCGCCCGAGGCGGAACTCGCCGGACGTGATCTGCCGGCGGCAGTGCAGATGCGCCCGCAGACCACCGGGCACCTGCCGGTCACCGGCCTGAAACCCGGCACCTGCTTGGGCGTGCGCGTCTCGGCTGTCGTGAAGAAGGGTGAGAAGACCCAGCGCCGCACCATCGACACCGTCGTCACCACCGCGCGAGAGCACACTGACGATGCCGAGGCCTGCCCCGACTACGCCGAACTGCCGCACATCACACCGCAGCCGGTGAAGGAAACGAAGGCGAAGGCCGGTCCAGGTGAGGGTACCGTGCGCATCACCCCAGACGGTGCCTTCACCCGCGCCGGCCGGGAATGGGCGAAGGCCAGCGACCTCGACCGGAAGCTCAAGAAGCACGAGGACGGCACGATCGCCGAGGACATCACCGTCGACATCGACCAGCTCACCGGCACCACCGCCTCGGGCACGGACGACGAGAGCACACCTGGGCCCCGCGACTGGGTCGAGGTGCGCATCCGCAGTGCCGCGAAGGTGCAGCTGACGAACCCGGCCGATCCGCGCGGCACCCAGCATCATCCAGGACGTGCGAAGACCGTGACGATGCGCATGACCGACCCGACCCGGCTCGTGTTCGACGCCGCGTTCCCCACCACCGGACCGCACTGCCTGGGCATCGACATCGCCCCGGCAGGGAAGAAGAAGCCGGTCGCGGCCACCACGCTGCACTACGGGATGCGCGGTGATGACGCCCGCGCCTGCCCGGATCCGCGCGACCCCGACGCCGCCCCCGACGACGACGAGTCCGAGGATCCCGACGACTCCGGCGAGCCCGATGACCCCGGCACCGGTGACGACGGGGGCACAGACGGCGACACCGGCGAGGACACCGGCAGCGACGACAAAGACAGCCGCGACTCCGATCCCGAGGGCGGACTGAGCCCGGAGGAGCGGCGCACGCTGGCCGGCCAGGGGGCCGTGTTCGGCTCCGATATGGTCGCCTCTGCTCCGGTGCCCGGCCTGCCGCTCGTGCAGAGCATCTCCACTCCGGTGGTGCCGGCCTTCGGGCTCATGTGCACCCCGGCAGCCGCCGACCAGCGCGTCCAGGTCCGCTCCGGTCTCACCCAGCTGGCCATCACCCACGACTTCACCGGCCCGCGCGCCGAACTCACCGACCTGCGCACCCACACCCCGATCACCCGCAAACTCGCCGATGTCGACTACGTGCTGCCAGCCACCGCCACTCTCACCGTCGGCGGCGACGGACTCGGTGAGGTTGCAGAACCCGGCGACGAGCTGTGGGCCAGCTCCCAGGACGGTATGAGCGCACCGGCCATCGGCATCGCCGCGGTCGGCGGGCAGCTGCGCGGCAGCGTCGAGGTCGGCATCGACACCGTGGCAGGGCCTGGCGACGTCGCCCTCATCGGCACCGACGAGTTCGGCGACACCTCCCTGCTGGCCGCCGCCGGGTCGGCGATGAGCGTGCCGGCCGGCGGCACCGAGTTCCCCCGCTTCGCCTTCACCCAGCCGGGCACCTACACCGTCAACACCGTGATCCGCACCGGCAACAGCAGCACGTCGACCCAAGAGATCGTCGTCCCGCTGCACTTCTCCGTCGGCGAGATCGCCTCCCCGCTGGCGACCAACACCGCACTCGCCGCCCTGGTCGGCACCTGCACCGACGTGTCGATGGCCTCGACCCTCGCCCAACCGGACCTGCCCCCACAGCAGCCCGGCCCCGAGGCGGCACCCCCACCAGCCGTTGCCGGGCCGGCAGCCTGGATGTGGCTGCTGGCAGGCCTGGGCATGGGCGTCGCGCTCACCGCCGCCGGCTGGGGAACCCTGCTGCTCGTGCGCAGCCTCAACCTCGGGAGGTCCACATGAAGCCGACCCGTCTGCGCGCCATCGGGCTCATCGCCTTCGGGCTGAGCCTGGCCGTGCTCACGATGCTGTTCGTCAGCGACCTTGTCGGCGCCCACCAGCGGGCGACCGCCCAGTCACCGCACGACCCGCGCCCCACCGCCGAGGCGGTGCCCACCCCAGCCCAGGAGGCACCGGCTGGCCCGGACGCCGGTGGGGGAGCAGACACCGCGCAGCTGCAGCGCACCCAGGTGTCCTCCCAGTGGATCACCGACCAGTCTAAACGCACCGGCATCCCCGCCCGGGTGCTGCAGAGCTATGTCGCCGCCGAGATCTGGGCGGCCCGCCAGTTCCCGCAGTGCGGGCTGCGCTGGAACACCCTGGCCGGCATCGGGTTCGTCGAGTCCGCCCACGGCACCCTCGGCGGCACCTCGGTGACAGCCGCAGGAACTGCCGCCCAGCCGATCATCGGCCCGCAGCTCAACGGCCGCGGTGTTGCCCGCATCACCGACACCGACGGCGGCAGGCTCGACCAGGATCGCGAGTTCGACCGGGCGGTCGGGCCGATGCAGTTCCTGCCGGCAACGTGGCAGGCCTTCGGCATCGACGGCAACGGCGACGGCACCGCGGACGCCCAGAACATCGACGACGCCACCGCCTCGGCGGCGAAGTACCTGTGTTCCGGCAACCGCAATCTCGCCACCCCGGAGGGCTGGACGCAGGCGATCCTCGCCTACAACCCATCCGATGCCTATGTCCGCGCGGTCTTCGACGCTGCCAACCGCACCGCCCACGCCAGCAGCGGCGCGGTCGGCACCTCCGGCACTCCTGCGCCGACGGCAGACAGCACCACCCAAGCGCCGGGGCCGGATGGCACCGAGCCGGGGCCGGACAGCCCCGCTCAGCCCACACACAACGGCTGAGCAGGCCCGGGTGCGGTCAGGAGGTGTGCTGCTCCTCGGCGTGCTCCGCCTCGGCGTCGGCAGAGGCAGAAGCCGAACCGACATCCCCGACGCGGCGCCCGCGCAGCCGGCCGATCGCGGTGTAGGCGATGGCTGCGGCGAGCACGAGGTAGAGCACGATCGACAGCGGTGAGGTGAAGAAGGTGCCGTAGCTGCCGCCGGAGCTCAGCAGCGCATCGCGGAAGTTCGTCTCCGCCAGCGGGCCGAGCACCATGCCGATCATGAGCGGGGCCAGCGGCACTCCGTAGCGGCGCAGCACGAGACCGAGGATCGCGATGAGCAGGAGCAGCGCCAGGTCGAACGTCGACGAGGAGGTCGCGTAGATGCCCAGACCGCAGAACACGGCGATGCCGGCGTAGAGGTGCGGGGCCGGGATCTTCATGAGGCTGGCCCACAGCGGCGCGAGCGGCAGGTTGAGGATGAGCAGCACGACCATCGCGATGAAGAACGAGGCCAGCAGCGCCCACACGAGCTCCGGGGAGCGGTCGAAGAGCAGCGGACCGGGCTGCAGACCGAACTGGCGCAGAGCGGCGAGCATGATCGCCGCGGTCGCCGAGATCGGCAGGCCCAGAGCCAGCAGCGCACCGATGGCCATCGCCGTCGTCGCGTTGCCGGCCGCCTCGGGTCCGGCGATGCCGCGGATGGCGCCCTTGCCGAACTGCGGGTCCTTGCGGTTCCTGTCCAGCCGCTTCTCCAGGCCGTAGGACAGGAAGGTCGGCACGTCCGCGCCGCCGACCGGGATGACGCCGAAGGGCAGGCCGATCGCGGTGCCGCGCAGCCATGCCGGCACCGATTCGCGGAACTCCGCCCGCGTCAGGTACGGCCGGCCGGACGACGGGCGCTGCGTCAGATGCTCGGTGCGCCGGATCCGGGAGGCGATGTGGAACACCTCACCGAGGGCGAGGATCGCGACGGTCACGGTCACCAGCGAGATGCCGTCGAACAGGCCCGGCAGCCCGAAGGTGCCGCGCTCAGTGCCGGAGACCGAATCGATGCCGACCAGCGAGATGCCCACCCCGATGACGAGGGCGGAGAGGCCCTTGAGCACCGAGTCGGCCACGACCGAGGAGGTGGCGACGAAGGCGAAGAGCGCGAGCGCGGTGTACTCGGCTGGGCCGAAGTTCGTCGCGAAGTCCGCCAGCGCCGGGGCGAAGAACACGACGACGACGCTGGAGACGATGCCGCCGAAGAACGCGCCGATCGCCGCAGCGGCCAGCGCCTGCGGGGCGCGCCCGGCCTTGGCCATGCGATGGCCTTCGATCGAGGTGGCGATCGCCGAGGGCTGGCCGGGAGTGCCCGCCAGGATGCCCATCGTCGAATCGCCGAACAGTCCGCCGAAGTACACGCCCGACATGAGGATGAGCGCGCCGGCCGGGTCGAGGGCGAAGGTCATCGGCAGCAGCAGCGCCACCGCCATCGAGGAGCCGAGCCCCGGCAGCACGCCGACGGCGGTGCCGAGCAGGGCGCCGACGAAGACCCACAGCAGGTTCATCGGGGTGAATGCTTCGCCGAAACCGCCGAAGAGGGACATGAGACTGTCAAGCATCACAGACCTCCGAGGATGCCCGAGGGCAGGTTGAGTCCGAGTGAGACGCCCAGGGCCAGGTAGATCATCGCAGATACCGTCAGCGCGACGGTGGCGTCGAAGAGCGGCTTCGTCGAACCCATCGCGCGGGTGATGCACCAGTACAGGCCGGCTGCCGAGAGCAGCCAGCCGAGCGGTTCGAGCAGGAACACGAAGGCTGCGAACCCGCCGATCGCCCAGGCCAGGGAGGTGTAGTCGCTGAAGGTGCGGTGCTCGCCCTGGCCGGCGGTGAGGTCATCGGAGTCGGCTGTGCAGCCGCCGGAGACCGCGCCGCCGGCTTCGACCGGAGGTTCGGGCTTGCGGATATAGGCCACCGCCAGCAGCGCGGCCAGCACATAGCTGGCGGTCGCGATGACGGCGGGGACGAACTGCGGGCCGGGCTTATCGGCGTCCTCTGCGACCTGCATCGTCAGCACCGTGTAGAGCATGTAGGTGCCGAAAGCTGCCATGATGAGCGCGAGCACGAGCCCGGAGCGGCCCGTCCACCAGGAGGTCTGGGCGTCGGCGGACTCTGGTGCTGTTGTGCTGTTGTCCGTAGTCATATCGTTCACAGTCCCAACACCTCAAGCAGTTCGGCAGTGTTCTTCTGGTCCTCGACGAGGAAGTCTTCGAACTCCTCACCGGTCATCCAGGCGTCGACCCAGCTGTTGCGCTTGAGGGCGTCCTGCCATTCGGCGCTGTCGCGGGTCTCTTCGAGCATGGCGATGAGCTCGGCCTTCTCCTCGTCGGTGATGCCGGGGGCGCCGAGCATGCCGCGCCAGTTGCCCATGACGATGTCGACGCCCTGCTCGGACATCGGCTCGATGTCGACGCCGTTGAGCGGTTCCGGCGAGGTCAGGCCGAGGGCCTTGACGCGGCCGGCCTCGATCTGGTCGGAGACCTCGTTGTAGCCGGTGGCGGCGACGTCGGTGGTGCCCGACAGCAGCGTCTGGATCGCCTCACCGCCGCCGGACTTGGGGATGTAGGTGATGTCGGTGCCCTCGATGCCGGCCTCCTGGGCGAGCCGGGCGACGACCTGGTGGTCCATCGAACCGGCCGAGCCGCCGGTCCAGCGGAATCCGCCCGGATCCTCCTGCCACGCTTCCAGCAGGCCGGGCACATCATCATAGGGGGCGTCGACCGGGGCGATGACGACGTCATAGTCCTCGGCCATCCGAGCCAGCAGGGTGACGTCGTCGAAGCCGACCGGCGAGTTGTTGAGCTCGATGCCGCCGACCATCGCCGAACCGGTGGCGATGATCGTCGACGCCTCACCGTGCATGGTGGAGAACCGGCCGAGGCCGATTGTGCCGCCGGCGCCAGGGATGTTGACGACCTGCGCATTGCGCGACACCCCGGCCAGACGCATCGCCTGCTGCTGTTCGCGGACGAAGGAGTCCCAGCCGCCTCCGGCTCCGGCCGGAGCGATCATCGTCAGCCTGGCCCGCAGATCACCGGCCTGGCTGGCGGAGGTGAAGGAGAAGATCGTCGCTGCGCCGATCGAGATGATGGCGACGACCGCATAGATCGCCAGGGCGATCTTCTTGCCTGCAGACGGTCTGCCGGGTGAAGCGGAGCGGTGCGGCTGCGTGCTGCTTGAGGTCGGTGGACTTCCCACGAGGGCTGTGTCCTTTCGAAGACGGCGGCGTCGGCGATGCGGCATCGTCTGCGCATCGGGCGGTGGTCGCTAAATTCTATGCATCCGCTCAGACGGTGTCGAGGATCATCTCAGCTCGCACAACAGGGCCCGCTGAGCAGGATGAACGCCCCGGGCCCGAGGCGGCGGCCGGGTATACGATGACAGCACAGCGTGCATCAGCACAGACCCAGCGTGCATCAGCACAGACCGGAAGGCGCAGGCAGACAGGCAGATGAACAGGGCACAGCAGTCATCGCAGATGTGGCTGTGGCTGCTCGTTGCCGCAGCGGTCTGCACCCAGACCGGCGTGTACCTGCTGCGGCCGGTGACGACGTACAAGCTCATCGACCTCGGTGCCGGAGCCACCGCGGTCGGTCTCGTCACCGCGATCTACGCCCTCGTCCCGCTGGTGGCGGCACTCGCGCTCGGCCGGCTGTCCGACCGCACATCCCGACTGCGGCTCATGGTGCTCGCCGGTGCGCTCATCCTGGTGGCCGGCGGGGTGCTGCTCGCCCTCGGCCAGTCGCTCGTGCTGGTGGCGGTGGCGAACGCGATCCTGGGCATCGGCCACCTCGTCTTCACGATCGCCGGGCAGTCGGCGATCGCCCGCTATGCCCGAGCCGATCAGCTCGACTTCGGCTTCGGCTGGTTCACCGCCGCCTACTCCGCCGGGCAGATGATCGGCCCGCTCGGCGTCACCCTGCTGCTCGGCAGCCAGGCTGCCTCCCGCTCCGGTGAGGTGTCGCTGGCGCTGTGGCTCGGTGCCATCATCACCGCCGGTGCTGTGCCGCTCATGCTCTTCAGCTCCCGGGCCTTCCAGCCCCGTCAGCAGGATCCGGCCGAATCCGAGGCGGGGGCCGGGACCGAGGCGCCGGCCGCACCCGAGGCGGGGGAGCCGGGTGCCGCACCCGAGGCGGACGCGCCGGCCTCGGAGCCCGATCCGCCAGCACCTGAGAAGGCACGGATTCGCTCGATCCTCGCCAATGGAGACATCCGCGCTGCGATGCTGTCGTCACTGGCGCTGCTGGCCGTCCTCGACATCCTCGTCGCCTTCCTCCCGCTCGTCGGTGAGGAGCATGGCGTCGCCCCGGCCTGGATTGGCGTGCTGCTGGCTGTCCGCGGCGTCTCCTCGATCGTCTCGCGTGTGTTCCTGCCGTACTTCTCCCATCGATTCGACCGGTCGCTGCTCGTCTTCGTCAGCGTGCTCGGCGCCGGGATCTCACTCGTCTTCCCGCCGATCGTGCTCGACTGGATGTGGCTGGCCGCACTGCTCATGCTCATCAGCGGATTCTTCCTCGGTTTGGGTCAGCCGCTCACGATGGCACTCATCACCTCATCGGTGCCGGCGGCATGGCGCGGTTCGGCGCTGGCAGTCCGGCTTATGGGCAACCGGATCGGACAGGTGGCGATGCCGCTCATCGCTGGTGTCGTCGCCGCCCCGGTCGGGCCGGCGGCAGCGATCTGGTGCGGATCCGGCCTGCTCATCGCGGCCGCTGCGCATCAGTACCACCGCAATCGCATTGTCGGGGAGGGGTGAAAGGACAGGTGGCGGCTTGGGAGATGAGCGTGATGCTCAGGCAACACAACCCGGACTCGTTGTGATGCCTGAGCATCACATGGTGATCGTCTACTGCGATGCCAATGTTCGCAATCGAACAAAGAGCGGAATGTATGCGGCGAGCGAGATGGCAGTAAGAATGAGGCCTGAAACGCCACTTCCCCCACTCAGCAGATCCTTATTAAATGCAGTGCGGGTCGCTAGAAGAACATTGATAACCAAAGTCCCGACGCCGGTGTAAGCGGCGATGCGGAAAAGGGTTGATGTATGTGATTCATGCCGAGCTGCACGGATGGAGTCAGATAGCTGTATTGTCTTCTCTGCCCATAATATTGCGAGAACGACTGCGCAGGCTATTGCAAGGCCAATCGCATTATAGAGTATCGCGAAGCAAAGGTTAAGCGTCGCGAATGATAGACACGCGATAGCGTGAACCTTGGTTGCATGAAAGGGTGCGGTTTCCATTGGGTCTCCTTGAGCTCGAGCGTGATCTCAGAGTTTGTCACGGCAATCCCACAGTGCAACTACTGCACTACTGATGTAGCCGGCGCTCATTCCCGGAAGGATGGCAGCAACGCATCCTGCCCCAGCAGCAAATGCCCCTGCTGCGCAACCGGCAATCGCTCCAGCTACAGCTCCCTTAATTCCGTGCTCTAGCATTCAGGCAGAATACGACTGCTTGGCGGTGCTCGACCCCGATGCATTGTCAGCATTGGCGTGCGCGCCGCAAGCAATTCCCTCGCGGAAGTCCTTCTTGGCGTCCGGAGGTGAGGTGATCTGAATGACGGCGCTGTTGCCGTCGACCTCCCATTGTCCAACCTTTGCGTCCGGATATCTGCCAGTTACCTCGGTCATGCTGGGTATTTCAATACCTGAATCACCGCTCGGCCCGGTGATTGTCAGTGTTCCGTTCTTGTTCAGTGTCAAATCGGAGCCCTTGTGAGTTTCGATTCGAATCTCGATGTCCCCGTCCTCGGATGGAAAGAGGCAGAATTTATACTGGTCGGAGTCTTCTTGAAACTCTTGCACTTCGGTAACTGACGAGAATGTGTGCTCCGATGCGTGTGCAAAGGACGTGGTCGTTACGGCGCTCACTGAGACTGCTAGGGCAGTCAGTGTGGCGCTGATGGTGAGGCCGAGGGGGATGCGATTCGCGGAACACATGCTATTCCTTTCTTGGGTGAGGGGTGTTTTCAGCGTATCAGCACTCTCGCCTGGTGAGTCTGCGTTATTGCTTCGTTATATTCCATGAACCGCTGAGTCAGAGTGAGAAGTCCGACCTTTAGGCATGAGTATGCGGCAGTCGGCGGTCATCACCCGAAACTTATGTATCAGGACTGTCGGGCGCTTGTTTCATTTCTGTGCCCCGTCAGATGAAGACAGCCTTCTTTGCTGCGTCCGGCCCCTCAGATCCCGAGAAGCAGCTTGGCGATGCCGAAGTAGATGAGCAGACCGGAGGCGTCGACGAAGGTTGTGATGAACGGGTTGGAGAACACTGCCGGGTCAGCACGCAGCGCCTGCGCTGCCATCGGCATGACTCCGCCGACGGTGGCGGCCATTGTGCACACGCAGACGAGGGTGAGCCCGATGACGAGTCCGATGTGGAAGTCGTACACCGCAGTTGTGAGCAGGAACCCGAGCGTGCCGAGCGAGAGCCCGAGCATGAGACCGACGAGGAACTCCCGGCCGATGACCTTGAACGAGTCCCGCGGGGACACATCGCCCAGCGCCAGAGCACGCGTGACCGTCGTTGCCGCCTGATTTCCGGTGTTGCCACCGGTGCCGATGAGCAGCGGGACGAACACCGAGAGCACGAGCATCTGGCTCAGTGTGGCCTCGAAGACCTCCAGCACCTGCACCGTCAGCGTCGCTCCGATGGCGAGCACGAGCAGCCAGATGATGCGCGAGCGCATGAGTGTGATGACCGAGGTCGACATGTACGGCCGGCGCAGCGGCTCCGAACCGGACATGCGCGCCAGGTCCTCGGACTCCTCGTCCTCGAGCACCGTGAGCGCATCGTCGATGGTGAAGATGCCCACCAGCCGCTGCTCGGAGTCGACCACCGGCATCGCCAGCACCTTCGCCTCCGCACATCGGCGGGCAGCGGTCTCGATTGGGGTGCGGGCGTGGACCATCTCAGGCTTGACCATGAAGTCGCGCACGAGCGTGTCCGGCTCCGCTTCGATGACATCGCGCAGGCTCACGACCCCGGTGACGATCCGGTCGGCGGTGACCACCGGGATTGTGTAGAGGGTCTCGGAGTCCTGCGAGCGCTCACGCACATGCTCCATCACCTCGGCGGCGGTCGCCTTCTCCTGCACATGCAGCAGCTGCGGGCTCATGCGGCGGCCGACCGAACCGCGCGGGTAGCCGAGCACAATGTTCGTCAGCTCCCGCTGCGACCGATCGAGGGTGCGCAGCATCTTCGACGCAACTCCGGCCGGCAGCTCATCGAGCAGCTCGACGGCATCATCGGGGTCGAGCTCGTCGAGGACGGCGGAGACCTCCTTGTCCGTCAGCCCGATGACGAGCTCACCGCGCAGCTCCGCATCGAGGGCGTCGAAGACCTGCGCAGCCCGATCCTTGGCCAGCAGCCGGTAGACGACCGCCCGATCGCGCGGGCTCATCCGCTCGATGACCGCGGTGACATCGCTGACGGTCATGTCATCGAGGGTGTGGGTCATGGAGTAGACGTCGTTTCGGTCGACGGCCTCCTGCAGCGACTGTTCGTAACTGGCGCGCAGCTCCTCAATCCGCATCGTGCCAACACCCTCCTTCTGTCTCATCGGCGCTCAGCCCCGCTGCTGAGATCCGCGCTTCGTCTATGCTGGCCCCATGTATGACGTGCAGCACAGTGAACGCACCCGCGCGACGACGAAGCGCCTCGACACCCTGCATTCCGCCAGCTACTTCTCACCAGCGGTGTCCCGTGCACTCGCCGAGGTGGGATTGGAGCACCCCTCAGGTGGGTATCTCGCCTCCCGCGCGGCTGCGCTCGGCCGGGTTCCGGCTTCCGTCGTCGCTGCGACGTTCTACAGTTTCAACGTTGACTTTATCAGCGAGTTCGTCCCCGCCTGCTGGGAAACGGCCGCGCCCGAGGCGGTGCTCGCCGCCCGCCTGCGAGGGGTCGAGGCGATGGTGGCTGAGATCTTCGCCGCCGACGGCGTCGAGACCGCTGCCCTGGCCGCTGCCGCAGCCGAGGCGGTGGCTCTCCTGGAGCCGGTGCTCGCGGCGATGCCGCCGGACGGCAGGCCGCTGTTCGCCGCCCATGCGGAGGCGCTGACCGAAGCGGTGAGCGGCAGTGAGGGACCGCTCGCCCCGTTCGTGCGACTGTGGGCAGCGGCGACGCTGCTGCGCGAGTTCCGCGGCGACGGGCATATCGCAGCACTCATCGGCCACGACCTGACCGGACTCGAATCGGTCATCCTGCACACCGCCACCGGCACGACGTTCACCCAGCGTGCCACGCTCAAGTCCCGCGGCTGGCCGGCCGAGCGGTGGGGTGCATGCGTCGAGCAGCTCATCGACCGCGGGCTGCTCGCCCGCCGCATCGAGGACGCTCCTGGGGCTGGCAGTGGCGAGGCCGCTCCTGGGTCCGGCAGTGGTGCGGGTGATGATTCCGATGGCCGACTCCAGCTCGCCGATGAGGCGATCGCGCTGCGGGCGGCGATCGAGGACGCCACTGATCACTCGGTCGCCCGATCCTGGTCGGTGCTTGAAGAGCCGGAGCAGGTCCGGCTGGCCGAACTGGCGCAGCAGCTGGCCCGCCCGGTGCTGAAAGCCGGCGTGTTCCCGGCCCGGGCCTTCGCCGCCTCGGCCCCGTTCGCCCAGCGCAGCTGAGGGAGGTCGCCCAGCGCGGCTGAGAGATCACGCCGCAGGGCTGCTCGACGCGTCAGTCCTCGTCTTCTGCGGAGGATCCGCTCACGGATTTCGCGGCAGTGGTCGCGTCATTGGTGGTGGGCTCGTCAGGCCGGAAGATGATCTTGCGGTAGTACTGCAGCTCACGGATCGAATCCTGGATGTCGCCGAGCGCCCGGTGACCGCCGGTCTTGGCCGGCGCGCAGTAGTAGGCGCGCGGATACCAGCGCTTGGTCAGCTCCTTGATGGAGGAGACGTCGATGATGCGGTAGTGCAGCACCTCGACGAGCTCGGGCATCTGCGCCTGCAGGAACTGCTTGTCGGTGCTGACGGAGTTGCCGGCCAGCGGAGCACGCACCGACGAGGGCACATGCTTGCGGATGTAGTCGATGACCTGGCGTTCGGCGGTGGCGGCATCGGTGCCGGAGTCGAGCTCCTCGATGAGCCCGGAGTCGGTGTGCATCTTGGTGACGAACTCACCCATCTGCGCGCGTGCGGCATCAGTCGGCCGGATGATGATGTCAATGCCCTCATCGACGGGCTTGAGGTCGAAATCGGTGACGATGCACGCGATCTCGACGAGTTCGTCGGTGCCGACCTGCAGGCCGGTCATCTCACAGTCGATCCATACAATCTTGTCAGTAGCCACACGCCAATCCTAGGACATGCCGCCCGACCACCTCGGGAACGGAACCCCCGCCTCGGGAGGGGGAGCGCCACCTCGGGAACGGAACCCCCCCCACCTCGGGAACGGAACCGTCGCCTCGGGCGCGGGGCCAGGCAGCCGGCGGACTGAGAGAACACTCAGGCTGGTTCACTAGCCTGGTCGGCTGTCCTCCGTGGTGCCGGGTGCTCCCGGGCGCGCACGGCGGGTCAATTACACTTGTATCACGCGTGCGCAGGCGCGTCAGAGGCGTTGAACGAAGGGACTCCATGCGCTATTTCTTTGCCGGGCTGCTGGTGGTGGCCGGCCTCATCGTCGGCGGAATCGGGATTCTGCAGAAGACGGTGTGGGCACCGGACGCCGAGATCATCAGCTCCGCGGACTTCGACGAGCCCGGTTCCGTCATCGTCGTCGAGCCCGGGGTGCTCAACCTCTATGAGACCCCGGCGAAGCTGACGGTCGAAGGCGAGGGTGAGATCACGATCGCGCAGGCGAGCAAGGAGAACGTCGATGCGTGGGTCGGCACCAGCACCCACACCGTCATCACCGGCATCGACGGCGAAGGCGGCCTGACCGCCGACAAGGTCGACGGCGAGGAGGACACCACCCCGCCGGTGGCCGGTGCCGATCTGTGGAACGCGGAGACCACCGCGGAGTCCCCGGCGCAGCTCGAATGGGATGACGAGGCCGGGCGCACGAGCTTCATCATCGGCACCGACGGCGAGGCCCCGGCCGCCTCGAAGGTCTCGCTCGCCTGGCCCAATGACACCACGACCTCGTGGGCGATCCCGTTCATGATCATCGGAGTGATTCTCATCGGTCTCGGCATCCTCAGCGGCTGGTACAGCCGCAAGCGCGCCATGCGCGAAGCCCAGCGCCGGCAGGCCCGGCAGGAGCGCCGGAAGAAGCTCGCCCAGACGGGTGCGGCGTTCGCCGTCGTCCCGGTCATCGCGCTCGCCGGCTGCGGTCAGGAGGAAGTGCCGAAGGCGCAGCCGTCGGACCCGCCGGAGACCGCGCCGGCCGTGGTCGATGACGCGCAGGCGGAGCGGATCCTCGGCCAGATCGCCGAGACCGTCGCCGGTGCTGATGAAGGGCTCGACGCCGAGGCGCTCAAGGGGCGTGCCGACGGGCCGTTCCTCGCCCAGCGCGAAGCCGCCTACAAGGTCAAGGACAAGGCCGAGGACGCCAAGCTGCCCCCAGCTGTGGCGGCTGACGAGATCGCGCTGAACTTCACCTCGGCGACGGATCAGTGGCCGCGCGTGACCGAGCTCGTGACGAAGAGCAGCGAGGACGGCAGCCTGCAGCTGCTCGTGCTCTCCCAGGCCGATCCGCGGGAGAACTACAAGCTGTGGGCGCAGACCTCGATCCTCGGCGGCGCTGAGATCCCCGAGGTGGCCGACGCCCGGCAGGGTGCTGAGCTGCTCGGATCCGATGCCGAGGGGCTGCGCCTGACGCCTGCCGATACGCTGAAGAAGTACGCCGATGTGCTGGGCAAGGGTGAGGACTCCGAGGATGCGAAGACCTTCACCGAGGACGCGCTGCGCAAGCACATCGCCGAGGCGCAGAAGAAGCAGAAGGACTCCCTGTCCGAGGGCAAAGCGAAGGCCGAGTTCGCCTATGACACCGAAGGCGCCGAGGTCGTCGCCCAGCGCACCGCCGATGGGGGAGCGCTGGTGACCGGGTCGATCCGCGGCACCACGACGATCAGCCCGGACAAGCAGGAAGACCGCGTCGGCCGGCTGACGCTGCCGAAGACGCAGTCGAAGATCACCGGGGAGAAGACCACGCAGAAGAAGCTGGAGACGGAGTTCCAGTACATGGTCACCTTCGTCGTCCCGCCCGGCGAGGACGGTGAGATCACCCTCGTCGGCTTCACCGAAGCGCTCACCGGCGCCAAACTGATCTGAGTTGGTGTCGGCGGTTTCGGCAGCGGTCAGGGTCTGCGCGGCGCTGGGACGCCGTGCCGGCCCGGCGCTCGGAAGCCGGGAGTCGCCGGACCAGCCAGCCTCACGAGTCCGCCAGCCTCCGCAGCATCCATGCGAAAGGAACACAGCATGACCGAATATCCAGGACACCCCGCCCCTGACTCCGCCGGCAGCCCCGCGGGCGGCCAGGGCCTCGACCTCTCCGCCGTCCGCAGCCGCAGCCAGGCCGGAGCCCACGCAGCCCAGGCCGGCGGCGCCAAGGCTGGTGGCGCCTCGGCCGGGGGTGCGCCGGCTGCCGGTGCCGATACGGTCAACGTTCCGGCGCTCGTCTTCGACGTCACCGAGGAAACCTTCAACGACGTCGTCGAACTGTCGATGAGCGTGCCGGTCGTCGTCGACCTGTGGGCCGACTGGTGCGGGCCGTGCAAGCAGCTCTCCCCGGTGCTCGACAAGGTCGTCGCCGATTTCGCCGGCAAGGTCGTGCTCGCCAAGGTCGACGTCGACAAGAACCCGCGCCTGCAGCAGATCTTCCAGGTCCAGTCGATCCCGACCGTCGTCGCGATCCTCAAGGGCCAGCCGGTGCCGCTCTTCCAGGGCGCGCAGCCGGAGCCGCAGGTCCGCCAGGTCTTCGAACAGCTCGTCGCCGCAGCCGCGCAGAACGGTGTCACCAAGACCGCCGTCGCCGCCGGTGAGCAGGCGCCGGCCGCAGCTGAACCGGCCCACCCCGAGGCGCTGGCCGCCCTGGAGCGCGACGACCTCGATGGAGCCGAGGAGATCTACCGCAGCGCCCTGGCTGAGGCTCCCGCCGATGCGGAGGCCCGCCTCGGTCTGGCCCGCGTGGGCCTGCTCAAGCGCGTCAAGGATGCCGATCCCGAGGCGGTGCGCGCCGCTGCGGCTGCGAACTCCACCGATGTCGACGCCGCCCTCGCATGCGCCGACCTCGACACTGCCGGCGGGCATGTCGACGATGCCTTCAACCGGCTGCTCACGATCCTGCCCGGCCTCGCCGGTGATGAGAAGGAGCGCGTGCGCACCCGGCTCGTCGAGCTCTTCGATGTCGTCGGGGCTGAGGACCCGCGGGTGACGAAGGCCCGCGCTCGCCTCATGCGCGCCCTGTTCTGATCTGATCCGCTCTGCTCGGCAGACTGAGCTCTGCCGGGCAGGCGCCGATCCGCTGCCCATCTGCCCCTGCACGAGAAAGGACCGCTCAACCGCGTGGTTCGCGTCATCCTCGCTGGCCTCTCCGCCATCGTCGGCCTCGTCTTCGCCGGCCTGGCGCTCTCAGCGATCTCGGTCGTCGGTGCCGACGACATCGTCGACGCTGCGCCCACGCAGGTGCACGATGGCGCCTATGCCTACGTGCTCAACCCGCAGCTCGTGCCGTTTGAGAACACCGAGGCGACGCTGCACGTCAGCGGGGAGCAGGATCTGTTCATGGGCACCGCCAGCGGCGTCGACGTCAACAGCTACCTCACCGGCATCGCCCACGAGGAAGTCACCGAGGTCGATATGCCGCAGCCGCTGAGCAGCCGGTTCGTCTCCGGCGAGCCGCTGCCGCTTAACGATGCCGCCAGCCGTGACTGGTGGACCGACTCGCAGACCGGCACCGAGCTCTCGCACACCTTCGACCTCGACGATGACACCGGCGACCTCATCGTCGTCGCTCCCGCCGAACCGGAGGGCAATCTTGACAACGTCACCGTGTCGCTGTCGATGGACACCGGCGGCGTGTTCCCCACCAGCCTGCTGGGGCTGGCGGCGGCGGTGCTCGCCTTCGGCACGGCCGCATTCTTCGTGCTGCGCTGGTTCGACGCCCGCCCGGGCCGCAGGCGCCGCCGGCAGCGCGGGGCCGGCCGCGGGAGCAGCTGGTCCAGCCGCCGTGGCGGGTCCGGTGGTGGATCAGGCCGTGGCGGGTCTGGCAGTGGTGGGTCCGGCAGTGGTGGGTCGGGCATGTCCGGGCTCGGCACGCGCGCCAAGGAGCTCGCCGGGAAGGCGAGGGCGAAGGCTGGCCGTGCCACCGCCTCGGCGGCGGGACTCATCGGCTCCGCGAGCGGCAAGGCATCGAAGAAGGGCACTGCATCGAAACACAGCCGGCACCGCGCGACGCAGCGCAGCACGCGGCTGGCGGCGCTCGGCTCGATCGCGGCGCTCGGCCTGCTCAGCGGCTGCTCTCCGCTGCCGATCGCCAAGCCGTCGACCCCGGAGCTCACGCCGATGGAACGGCCGGCGCTGCGTCCGGGGGAGTCCGGCGAGTTCCTCACCACCTACACTGAGCGACTCGACGCGAGTCTCAAAGGCGATGAGGAGTCGCTCGACAGCATTCAGGCGCCGCCGCTGCTCGATCGCACGCGTGCTGAGATCCTTGTCGCCGAGGCCAATGACACGGAGCTGTCGGCGGTGAACTTCGAGCAGGTCGTCGCCGGTGGGCCGAGCTTCGGGCAGTACCCGATGTGGTTCATCGCCTTCGGCAAGCCGGCCGACAATGACGAGACCGTGCAGGCGATGCTCGTCACCCGCGAATCAGCCGGCGCCGACTGGCAGGTCACCCAGAGCCTGTTCGTCCCGCAGGAGAACGTCCCGACGCTCGTGGCCGACGGGACGGGGGCGGTCAAGCAGTCCGGCGATGGCTTCACCGAGCTGGGTGTGAGTGCCAATGAGGCGCTGCAGAAGTACATGGAGACCGGCGAGGAGCAGGACGGCGACCAGAACATCGACTACGCCTCTGATGCGTTCAGCAACTTCCGCGACTATGTCGACGAGATGGCCGGCAATGACGACGCATTCGAAGGCATCAACGTCAGCTGCGGGCCGTACGACGAGGCGAGTGTGCCGCTGGGCTCCTACGGGCTGACGACCGAGACCGGAGATGTGTCCTTCGGGGAGGTCCGCTGCACGATCGAGCTGCAGGTGAAGTCCGGTGGGTCGATCGACGTCGGCGATGAGCTCAAGGCCGTCATGACGAGTGACCTGAAGGGCAAGAAGCTGCGCATCAACGCCTCGATCCCCTATATGCTGCTCGGCTCAGACCAGACGAACCTCATTGTCGGCTCCGATTGGTTCCTGCTGTCAGCCGAGACATCCGACTGAGGTGGGGCCGGGCTCGGCGTGCTGCGGGTTGGCTTGCTCCTGGGCTGGTACCGGCAGCCGGGGTCGGTTGGCGCCGGTGTCGGCGGGTTGCGAGTTGGCGGGCTGCGGTTTTCCATAAGGACAGCCCGGCGGAGTGGCCTGATTCAGCGTTGAGCGCGGGATAGGCGTTGAGAGCTGAATCGACGGCCGTCAATTCAGCACTGAACGACTATGATCCGGCCGAAACATAGGCGTTGAGTGCTGAATCGACGAGCTCAATGCGGTTGAGGCCCGATGTGGCGAGTCTCGACGTGGCAGAGGCTCGCCGCAGAACCCGACGACGGCCAACCCCGCCACCCGGCAGCCCGGTCACCCGGCAGCCCCGCCAGCCTGTCAGGCCCCGCAACGCCGCCAGCCCCGGCAACACAGCCACCCCCGTCACCCCTGTTCGGCAGCGACCCGCTTGCCGACCCGCCGCAGCCACAGGAGCCCGACAATCGGCAGCGCAAGCGGAACGAAGCCGTAGCCGATGCCGAACAGCGACCACACACTCGGCTTCTGGAACAGCTCCGGGTGGGTGAGGCTGAGGAATCCGACGACAAGCACGCCGATGAGCTCGAAGCTCGTAGCCGCCACTGCGATCCGGTGTGAGGTGCGGCTGCCGATGACGAGGCAGACCGTGGCGACGATGTAGACGACAGCGGCCAGCGCTGACAGTGAATAGGCCAGCGGCGCCTCCTGATAGTCGCGGATGAGCTGAACGCCGGCGCGCGCGGTGGCCGCCATGGCGAAGATCCCGTACACCGCCGTCAGTCCCCGGCCGGGACCGGAGTGCATCGCCGAATAACTCACAGCCAAATCTGGTCCATCCTCTCGATCATGATCCCCACGGTCGCAGCAGCGGCGGCCAGCACGCCCGGACCCCAGCGGGAGAGCTCGGCGAACGCCCACACCCCGGCCAGCGGCACCAGCACGATCGCGGTGAGCAGATATCCGAAGAACAGCACCCCATCGGTGTCGTCGGACTGTCCCCACATGACGATCGACACGACGAGCTGGACGAGCAGCAGCAGCAGCACCACTCCGGCGCCTGCGAGCATCGCGATGGTGGCCGGTCGGTTGCGGATCGTCTGCACGAGCGCCCACAGGCACAGGACGCCCGAGGCGATGAAGAGGGTGTAGGTCAGTACGGTGAGCACGCCCAATATTTTAGACCTTGGCGCAGGCCCCGCGTAGAATGGGGTCGGTGCGCGTCTATCTCGATCATGCCGCCACCTCGCCCATGCCCGTCGAGGTGCTGACGGCTTTCACGGAAGAACTCCACCGCGTCGGCAATCCCTCCTCGCTCCACGCGGACGGTCAGGCTGCCCGCATGCGCATCGAAGCCGCCCGCGAAACCCTGGCCGACTGCCTGGGCGCCTCCACCCCCTCCGAGGTGATCTTCACCTCCGGCGGCACCGAGGCCGACAACCTTGCGCTCAAGGGCCTGTTCTGGGCTCGCAACGACGGCGCGACCGCCGGGCCGTTCACCCGCCCGCGCGTGCTCGTCTCCAGCATCGAGCACCATGCGATCCTCGACACCGCCGAATGGCTCGAATCCTGTGGTGCCGAACTCGTGATCCTGCCGGTCGACTCCACCGGTCGCCTCGACCTGGCCGCCGCCGAGGCGGAGATCGCCGCTGCGCCGGAGCGCACCGCTGTCATCTCGGTGATGCTGGCCAACAACGAGATCGGCACCCTCCAGCCGATCGCCGAACTCGTCAGGCTCGCGAAGCCGCTCGGCATCCCGGTGCACACCGATGCGGTGCAGGCCTTCGGCCATGTGCCGGTGAACTTCGCCGAACTCGGGGTCGCCGCGATGAGCGTCACCGCCCACAAGCTCGGCGGCCCGGTGGGCATCGGCGCGCTCGTACTCGACCGCGCGGTCACCCCGGTGCCGGTGCTGCACGGCGGTGGGCAGGAGCGCAAGGTCCGCTCCGGCACCCTCGACGTCGCCGGTGCCACCGCCTTCGCCGCTGCTGCCGCACTGGCCTGCCGGCAGCAGGATTCCGGTGAGACCGCACGCCTGCGCGACCGGCTCATCGCCGGCATCGAAGAGCGCATCCCCGCCGCCCGGCTGTCGGGCCGCCGCGGTGAGGAGCGGCTGCCGAACAACGTCCATATGGTCTTCCCCGGCTGCGAAGGCGACTCGCTGCTGTTCCTGCTCGATGCCGCCGGCTTCTCCACCAGCACCGGCTCGGCCTGCCAGGCCGGTGTCTCCCGGCCCTCGCATGTGCTCATGGCCTGCGGGGCCGATGAGGACACCGCCCGGTCCGTCCAGCGCTTCACCCTCGGCCCGGAGACCACCGAAGCCGATGTCGATGCCCTCCTTCAGGTGCTGCCGGGCATCGTCGAACGTGCCGGCTGGGCCGGCATGGTCTCCGCCGCCCTGTCATGGCAGGCGGCTTCCACCTCGGGAACGGCGACCTCCGCCTCGGGAGCGGCGACCTCCGCCTCGGGAGCGGCAGCCGCCGAACCGGCAGGAGGGCAGTCATGAGGATCCTGGCTGCGATGTCCGGCGGCGTCGATTCTGCCGTCGCGGCGGCGCGCGCGGTCGACGCCGGTCACGAGGTGGTCGGCGTGCATCTGGCGCTGTCGCGGATGCCCGGGACGCTGCGCACCGGTTCGCGCGGCTGCTGCACGATCGAGGACTCCCGCGACGCCCACCGGGTCGCCGGCATGCTCGGCATCCCCTTCTACGTGTGGGACTTCTCTGAGCGGTTCAAGGAGGACATCGTCGATGACTTCATCGCCGAGTACTCCGCCGGGCGCACCCCGAATCCGTGCATGCGCTGCAATGAGCGCATCAAGTTCGCCGCCCTGCTCGACCGGGCGCTGGCGCTGGGCTTCGACACCGTGGCCACCGGCCACTACGCCGAGGTGATCCGCGCTGCCGATGGTTCGCCGGAGCTGCATCGCGGGCTCGACCTCAACAAGGATCAGTCCTATGTGCTCGGTGTGCTCACCAGCGAGCAGCTGGAGCACTGTTATTTCCCCATCGGCGCTTCCGCTTCGAAGGCCGAGGTGCGGGCCGAGGCTGCCGAGCGCGGCTTCCCGGTGGCGAACAAGCCGGACTCCTATGACATCTGCTTCATCCCGGACGGCAACACGAAGGCCTGGCTGGCCGACAAGATTCCCATGCGCCCGGGCCTCATCAAGGACGAATCCGGAGCGGTGCTCGGCGAGCACGACGGTGCGATGACGTACACGATCGGCCAGCGCAAGGGGCTCGGCATCGAGAAGCCAGCCGCCGACGGCAAGCCGCGCTATGTCGTGGGTATCGATGTCGCGGAGAACTCCGTGACCGTCGGGCCCAAGCAGGCGCTGCGCGTCGACCGGCTCGACGGCATCCGCACCACGTGGTGCGGGCGGCCGCCGGCTGATATCGGTGCGAGCGAAGAGACCGCGATCGACTGTGAGATCCAGATCCGGGCCCACGCTGATCCGGTGCCCGCCCGCGTATGGCTCGGCGAGATCGACGAGAGCGTGCCGGTCCATGAGGAGAGTTTGCCGGCCCCGCGCCCGCGCGGCCAGGTCATGCACGTCGCCGTCGCCGAACCGCTGTCCGGTGTCGCCGCCGGCCAGACGATGGTCGTCTACCGCGGCACCCGCGTGCTCGGCCAGTCGACGATCGACCGCACTGCCCGCAGCGCCGCGCTGCAGGACGCCTGAACCGCGCCCGAGGTGGTGGCTGGGTCGGCTGCGTGCCGCGCCCGAGGTGGTGGCTGGGCTGGTCGTGGGATGCCGGCTGGCCAGCGGTGAAAGGCCGGGGGCGGTTTCGGTAGTCTGTGCTCATGACCACCGCGCCCTACGGTTCCTGGCCGTCTCCCATCACTGCCGCTGACGTCGCTGCCGGATCCGAGCCGGTCTATCACGCCCGTTTCATCGGCCGTGCCGTCGTCTGCTCGGCCCGTGTCAGCGGTGAGGCCGGACGCATCGGCATCGTCGCCAATCTCTCCGGTCATCTGGGAGATGGGATCCAGCTGCTGCCGCCGAGCTTCAGCGCCCGCTCCCGGGTGCATGAGTACGGCGGCTGCGCCTGGGCAGTCGACCCGCACACCGGGATGCTGTTCTTCGTCAACGCCGATGACCAGCGCATCTACCGGCTCGACATCTCCGCGGTGCTCGACGGTTCCGCACCGGCCCCGACCGCTGTGCCCCAGCCGCTGACACCAGCCACCGGACTGGCGGTGCGCTACGGCGATCTCACCTTCTCCGGCGGGCGGATCCTCGCCGTCGAGGAGGTCCACGAGAACGCGGCCACCGCCTCGGGAACGGCGGCCAGCCAGCGGGCGTCGGAGCAGCCGATCACCCGCAGCATTGTGGCGCTCGACAGCTCCGGGGCGCACCGGCTGGCCAGCGGGCCGCGGTTCCTCGCGTGGCCGCGGATCAGCCCGTGCGGCACGCTGCTGTCCTTCATCGGCTGGGACCACCCGCACATGCCGTGGGACGAGACCGCCGTGCACCTGCAGCCGCTCGACGCGCAGACCGGCGCCCCGGCAGGGCCGGTCGAGACGATCTACCACCGGCCCGACGTCTCGGTGCTGCAGCCGGAGTGGCTCTCCCGCACCACCCTCGCCGTGACCGCCGATGCCTCCGGTCGCTGGCAGCTCACCGGCCTCGATGTGCCGGCCTTCCGCGCCCAGGCCCGCGGCGAGAAGGGCGTCATGCCCGCCGAAGAGGACCCGCTGCTCACCGTCGAAGGCGAGATCGGCGGGCCGCTGTGGATGCTGGGGGAGAAGCACTATCTGCCCGTCGACGGCGGCACGCGGCTGCTGGCGGCGGCCCGGCTCGGCACCAGCCGGCTCATCTGGGACAACCCGCGCTCGGGGGAACACCAGGAGCTCGGCTGCCCGCTGAGCGATATCAGCCTGCAGGACTACCGGGACGGCAGCGCGCTCATCATCGGCGGGTCCTCCGAGCGGATCCGCGGGCTCTACACCTACACGCTGGCCACCGGCGAGCTCGAACCGGTCGCCCTGTCCGCCGCCGCCCCGGACCGCACGCGCGCGGCCTATTATCCGCGCGCCGAGGTGCGCGAGTTCGACGGCGTTCACGCGATCATCTACCCGCCTAGCCACCCCGAATACCGCGGGCCCGAGGGGGAGAAGCCGCCGTACATCGCCTTCGTCCACGGCGGGCCGACCGGCCAGTCCGTGCCGATGGTGTCGGCCCACCACGCCTTCTTCACCTCGCGGGGGATCGGCGTCATCGACGTCAACTACCGCGGCTCCACCGGCTACGGGCGTGCCTACCGGGATGCGCTCAAGGGCCAGTGGGGCATCGTCGACGTCGCCGACACCGTCACCGCGGTCACCGGTCTGGTCGACGCCGGGCTGGCCGATCCCAAGCGCCTGGCGATCTCCGGCGGCTCGGCCGGCGGTTGGACGGTGCTGCGCGCCCTGACGAGCACCTCGGTGTTCGCTGCCGGAGCAAGCTACTACGGTGTCGGCGATCTGCGCGTCCTGGCTGAGGAGACCCACGACTTCGAATCCCGCTATCTCGACGGGCTCGTCGGCGTCTATCCGGAAGAGGCCGAACGTTATGCTGCGCTCGCCCCGGTCAACCTGCTTGATGAGCTCGCCGTGCCGGTGGCGATCTTCCAGGGCGACGAGGATCCGATCGTCCCGCCGAGCCAGGCCCGGCTGCTCATCGACGCCCTCGAAGCCCGCGATCTGCCCTATCATGCGACGTTCTACCGCGGGGAGGCCCACGGCTTCGTTCAGCCGGCCCATGTCACCGATTCGCTCGAACAGGAGCTGTCGTTCTACGGGCGCGTCATGGGATTTGCGACTCCGGGCCTGCCGGCTGCCCGGATGAAGGGGCGCGGCCGGTGAGCGAGCGCGTCTTCGCCTCCGGGCGCGGCGGCTGGCCGATCAGCACCGCCGCCTGGACTAGCGCCGGACGGCCCGCTGACGGTGAGGCCCGCGCCGAGTCCGATGTCCGCGAGGCCGCCCGGGTCTCTGCCGGGATGCTCGCCGATGCGGCGGTTCCGTTCCTGCCGGCGGTCACCACCGGGCCCGGCAGTGAGGGCGTCGCCCGGGCGGCCGCCCTGTGCGCGGACCTGACCGTCGAAGCCACTGCCGCAGGCTGGCGGCTGACCCACCTGCCCGGCCGCGACGCCCGCCGGGCGGCCTCCCGGCTCGGGGAGGATGCCGATGCCGCCGCCGAGGTGTTCGCTGAGTTCGCCGGTCCGGTCAAGCTCAGCCTGCCCGGGCCGGTGAGCCTGGCCGCGCTGCTGCTCGAACCCCGCGGCGAATCGACGCTGGCCGATCTCGGTGCGCGCCGCGACGTCATGGCCGGCTACGCTCATGGGCTCAGCGAGCACGTCACGCACCTGCACCGCCTCATGCCCGAGGCGCAGGTGATCGTGCAGTTCGATGAGCCGCATGCCGCTGCCGCACTGTCCGGGCAGCTGGCCACCACTGCAGGCCGTACACGCCTGCCGGCGCTGCCCGAGACAGAGGCGGTCACCGCCTGGCGAGATATCCGCGAGGCCATCGCCTCCGCCGCAGGGCACACGCTGGTCTTCCTGCCCGGGATCCGACCGCTGACCTGGCACAGCCACGGGCAGGCCCGCAGCCTCACCGAGGTGCTCACCGGTGCCGGCATCAGCGGCATCGGCATCGACGTCGATGCCCGCACAGACGCACGACTCTTCGAACAGGCCTTCACCTGGTGGGACGCCCACCGGCGAGCCGAGCCCGGCCACACGGTTCCGGCGCTGACGCTGGGAGTCGGGGACACCTCGGGTGCGGGGCTCAACGTCACGACCGCGCTGCGCCGGCTTATGGGCGTCGCAGAGACTCTCGGTCTGCCGGATGCAGCACTTGCCGACCTCGGATTCGTCGCCGGGCCGCCGGTGCCGTTGACGCGTCAGCAGGCGCAGGCGGCTGCTGCGGGGCAGTCGGCTCATCCGCGCAGCTGGCTGACTGCGGTGCAGCAGCTGGCGCAGGAGTGCGCGGGCCTGGCCTGAGCCCAGCACGGACCCGGCTGCTGGAGCGAACCAGCAGCCGAGCCCAGCCGGCGATCCTCGACCTACCGGGGAAGACATCGAGGACGATGAACGCGAAGAGGAACACAACCCCGTAGAAGGTGGCAGTCGCGGCCGCCGTCGCAGAATCGGTGACATAGGCCGTGAGCACTCCGGCCAGTGAGCAGATGACGGCGATGATGAGCGTCAGCGGGATGAGCGCGCGCAGGCGTCCGGTCAGCAGCCGTGCCGTGGCTGCCGGGACGACGAGGAAGGCGACGACGAGGATCGCTCCGGCGGCGTTGAAGGCAGCGGTGACGGTGAGCGCGAGGATGACGACGAAGACGCTGTCGACGATCCACGGCCGGAAGCCGGACTGCGCGGCGAAGGCGCGGTCGAAGCTGGCCAGCAGCAGCTCTTTGCGCAGCAGCCACAGCACGAGGCTCGACAGCGCTCCGACACCGAGCATGACCCACAGCCAGCGCGGACCGAAGCTGTAGCCGCCGGCGATGATCTCATCCATCGCCACGAGATTGAGGTCGCCGACAAGCACGGTCTCGACGTGGAAGTGCACGCCGGAGTAGTTCGCGGTGATGAGGAGCACGCCGATGGCGAACATCGCCGGGAACACAAGGCCGATCGGGGCATCGCCGGCCAGCAGCCGGGTGTGGCGCAGAAGCTCGATGAGCCCGACGACGACCACTCCCGAGGCGGCGGCACCGACGACGAGCCACGGGCTGGTGATCGAGCCGGTGAGCATCGCCATGACGACGATGCCCGGCAGCACCGAATGCGAGATCGCATCGGTGACCATCGACTGGCGGCGGATGACGACGAAGATGCCGGGCACCGCACAGGCCACCGCGGTCGCCGCAGTCAGCAGCGTGACAGAGAGGATGAGGCTCATGGGCGGCTGGCCTCCTTGGGTGCGGTGGCAGGCGCCGCCAGCAGAGCTGCGCGGCCGCGGCGGGCGCGCAGCGACCGGGCTGCCAGCGAGCGGCGGGGAGCGAAGAGCAGCGAGACGAGCACGAGACAGGTGAGCACGAGGACGATGACCGGGCCGGTGGGAACCGAGCCGATCGACACTGAGATCCACGTGCCGGTCATCGCTCCGAGCGCGCCGAAGGTTGCAGACAGGCCGACCATCGGTCCGACCCGCTGGGTCCACTGGCGGGCAGCAGCAGGCGGGGCGATGGCGAAGGCGACCATGAGGATGACCCCGACAGCCTTGATGCCGACGACGATCGCGATGACCATCGTGGCGAACATGACCGCGTCGACAAGGCCGACCCGGTAGCCCAGCTGCCGGGCGAACGCCGCATCGAAGGTCACGGCCACGAACGGCTTCCACAGCAGCAGCATGACGATGATCGCCCCACCGGAGAACACGGCAGTCGTGATGAGATCGGCGCGCGTGATGGTGGCGGCGCTGCCGAAGAGGTAGTCGCCCAGCCCGCCCTTGCCCGGCAGGGATGACTTCTGGATGAGTCTGAGGAATACCATCCCGGCACCGAAGCACAGCGCGAGGATGATCGCCATGGCGGCATCGATGCCGACCCTGCTGCGCCGCGCGATCGCATTGGCCAGCAGTGAGGATCCGAGACCGACGAGCCCGGCGCCGAGGATGAGCACCGGCAGTGAGCGGCCGTCGATGCCGAAGACGGTGACCGCGAGCGCGAATCCGCCGACGATGCCCAACAGCGAGGAGTGCGAGACGACGTCGGCCAGCAGCGATTGCCGGCGCAGGTAGGTGAAGGCTCCGAGCGCTCCGGCGCCCAGACCGATGATCCCGGTGCCGGCGAGCACCATCCGGTAGGAATGCTCAGCAAGCAGGCTCCACAGCGTCACTGAAGCACCTCGTGAGTGCGGCCCAGACCGTAGGCGCGGTCGATGACGGAGGCGGTGAGCACCTCGTCGACGGGCCCGGCGACAGCCTGCCCGCCACCGAGCACGATCGCCTCATGGCACAGTTCGGAGACGGCGCCGAGGTCGTGGTGGACGAGGACGATCGTGGCCCCGGCCGCGTGCCGGCGGGTGAGCACTTGACGGATCGCGGCCTCAGACCGGGTGTCGACGCCGGCGAAGGGCTCGTCCATGATGAGCAGATCGGAGTCCTGGGCCAGCAGCCGGGCGAGGAAGGTGCGCTTGCGCTGTCCGCCTGAGAGTTCGCCGATGGGCTGACGGGCCAGCTCGCTGATTCCGACCTCCTCCATCGCAGCGGCTGCCCGCTGCCGGTGCGCAGCGCGCGGCCGGGCGAACCAGCCGAGCGACCCATAGGTGCCCATGAGGACGGTGTCGGCGACGGTGATGGGGAAGTCCCAGTCCACGCCGGCGGTCTGGGGCATGTAGCCGATCGCGGCAGCGTCATGGGCGATCGTCACGCTGCCCGAACGGGCGGGCACGCTGCCGAGCACGGCGCCGAGGAGGGTGGATTTGCCGCAGCCGTTGGGCCCGACGAGTCCGGTGATGCGGCCGGGCGCGATATCGGCGCTGAGACCGGAGAAGACGGGACGCTCACCGTAGGCGACGGTGAGGTCGCGGATGCTGATGGCTGGAGTCATGTGGTTGCCTTTCTCGACTGCTGCCTTTCTGCGAAGTGGGGTGCTGAGCTGGAGTGGAGTGGTGCTGAGTTGCACATAAGCGGTGGTGCTGCTCGGAAGGGAAGGAGCTGCGGTGGCGGGGAAGGAGCTGCGGTGGCGGGGAAGAGGATCTCTGAGAGATGGCTCAGGCGCATGTCGGCAGGAGCCGCTGGCCGACATGCGCCCGGGTGCCCGGTGGGTGCCGGTGGTGACTACTTGTTCAGACCGGCGGCGATGGCATCGACATTGTGCTCGAAGGCACCGAGGTAGGTGTCGGTCGGTGCGGAGTCGCCGAGGGTGTCGGCGAAGAGCTCCTCGTCGGAGACTGCCGTCTTCCACCCCTTGGAGTCGACGGCTTCCTGCAGGGCGGTGATGGCCTGCGGGTTCTGCAGATTGTCGACGAAGATCGTCGGCACCTTCTTCTTCGCAATGAGATCGGCGAGCTCGTTGATCTCGGCTGCGGACTTCTCCGCTTCGGAGGAGACGAAGTCGGTGGCATGGATCTCGAGGTCGAACGTGCGGCCGAAGTAGTTGAAGGCGTCGTGGCCGGTGACGAGAATCCGCTTCTCCGCAGGGATCGCTGCGAGCTTCTCCTTGCCGCCTTCGGTCGCTTCCGTGATGGCCTTAGTGTAGTCCTCGGCATTGGCGCGGTAGTCAGCCGCATTCTCCGAATCGATCTCACCGATCTTCTCAGCTGCAGCAGTGACGGCTTCGCCCCAGAGCTCCGGATCGTTCCAGATGTGGGGATCGTGCAGTGCGTTGCCGTCCTCGTCCTTCTCCGGCCACGGCAGCAGCTTGTTCTGGCTGACAGCGTCGCCGACGCTCAGCTGCTTGTCGCCGAGCCCGGAGAGCTGATCGATCATATGCGCTTCGAGGTGCAGGCCGTTCCACAGCACGACGTCGGCCTTCTTCATCTTCTCCAGATCCTGGGTCGAGGGCTGGTAGGTGTGCGGGTCGCCGCCGGCCTTGACGAGGACCTCCACCTCGGCGTCGGGTGCGATGCGCTGAGCGGCGTCGCCAAGGTAACCGGTCGTCGCGAAGATCGACAGCGGGCCGTCCCCACCGGAAGCAGAGCCGGAGTCCGTCGCGCACCCGGAGAGTGCGAGGATGCCGGCGCAGGCCGCGGCGACAACAGCGGTAGGGATTGATGCAAGCTTCACGAGTACTCCTTCGCGACGCAGCCGGGTGGTGCTGGCTGCACGGGACATGACTCCTGAATCGTAGGTAAGGCTTACCTTATGAACAACTCATCATTGGTGCAAATGAATGGCTGAGTGACGCACTGGCGGGCTTCTGAGTTGCCCGACCTGCCTCCATGTGGCAGATGCCACATCGTGCGGCTCTGCCTCCCGCGTCGTGGCATGGAGCGTCTCACACTCGAGCCGCGTTCCGCCTCGGCGGCTCTGCCCGGACAACGGTGGGATAATGAGCTCATGATCTCAGGAACCGACACCACCGTCTCTGCCGACACCACCGCGGCTGACACCGCTGCGTCTGCCGACTCTGACGATGCGATCGTCGGCAGCCCCGACTCAGCCGATATCGCCCAGGCGGCCGCACACGGCCGGGAGTTCGACTCTGCGCGGGCGCGCGCCAAAGAGCTGGCCCTGGAGATCGATGAGCATCGTGAACGCTACTACGTCAAAGACGCCCCGACGGTCTCTGATGCGGAGTTCGACGCGCTCATGCGCGAACTCGAAGACATCGAAGGCCGCTTCCCCGAACTCCGGGATCCCGATTCGCCGACCCAGCGCGTCGGCGGCGGGGTCGACTCGGAGCTGTTCGCCGAGGTCGTCCACACCGAGCGCATGTACAGCCTCGACAACGCCTTCTCCCGCGAGGAGCTCGATGACTGGGCGGCCCGTGTCAACCGCGGCCTGGGCCGTGCGCCCAGCCGCTACCTGTGTGAACTCAAGATCGACGGCCTGGCAGTCAACCTCACCTATGAGCACGGCAGGCTGACACGGGCAGCCACCCGCGGCGACGGCCATACCGGTGAGGACATCACCGCCAATGTGCGCACGATCGGCGACATTCCCGCCCAGCTGTCAGGCTCCGGCCACCCGGCCCGGGTCGACATCCGCGGCGAGGTGTTCATCCCTGTGGAGGCGTTCCGCAAGCTCAACGAATCCCTGGTCGAATCCGGCAAGAACCCGTTTGCCAATCCGCGCAACTCCGCAGCCGGCTCACTGCGGCAGAAGAACCCGCAGATCACCGCGCAGCGCCCGTTGCACATGCTCGTCCACGGCATCGCCGCCTGGCAGCCGGAAGAGGGCGGTGAGGGCGCGGAGGCGCCGAGCCAGTCGGAGGTCTACGCCCAGCTCAAAGCCTGGGGTCTGCCGACCAGCGAGTACTTCCGCGTCGTGACGTCGATGGACGAGGTGCACGACTACATCGACTACTACGGCGAGCACCGCCACGATGTGCTGCACGAGATCGACGGCATCGTCGTCAAGGTCGATGAGTTCGACGAGCAGGCTGAGCTCGGCTTCACCTCCCGTGCCCCGCGCTGGGCGATGGCGTTCAAGTACCCGCCCGAGGAGGTGACGACAACGCTGCTCGACATCCGCGTCAACGTCGGCCGCACCGGCAGGGTCACCCCTTATGCCGTGATGGAGCCGGTGCTGGTGGCCGGTTCGACGGTGGAGAAGGCGACCCTGCACAACGCCCACGAAGTCAAGCGCAAGGGCGTGCTCATCGGCGACACCGTCGTGCTGCGCAAGGCCGGCGATGTCATCCCCGAGATCCTCGGGCCGGTGGCTGCCGCCCGCGACGGCTCGGAGCGGGAGTTCGTCATGCCGACCCACTGCCCGGACTGCGGCACGGAGCTGTATGAGCAGAAGGAAGGCGATAAGGACCTACGCTGTCCCAACAGCCGCACCTGCCCGGCTCAGGTCGCCAACCGCGTCGAGTATCTCGCCTCCCGCGCGGCCCTCGACATCGAGGCGCTGGGTGAGGAGGCCGCCATTGCGCTCACCCGTCCACCAGAAGGTGAGCCGCCACTGGCCAATGAGGCCGGACTGTTCGACCTGCAGGCAGAGGATCTTGCCGGCGTCAAGGTCTGGCAGGACAAGCGCGGCAAGGACGCAGCCGAAGGCGAACGCGAGCTCGTGCCGTACTTCTACACCAAAGACGGCTCCAAGCCGCGGGCCAACACCGAACGCATGCTCGAACAGATCGCCGGCGCCAAGGATCGACCGCTGTGGCGAGTGCTCGTGGCACTGTCGATCCGTCACGTCGGACCGGTCTCCGCGCGGGCGCTTGCCGGATACTTCCGCTCGATGGAGGCGATCCGTGCCGCCTCGGTCGAGGAGCTCTCCGAGATCGACGGGGTCGGGCCGGTCATCGCCGAATCCCTGCACGACTGGTTCACCGTCGACTGGCATGCCGCGATCGCCGACCAGTGGGCAGCTGCCGGAGTCAGGATGGAGGACGAGGCACCGGAGGACTCCGGCCGTCCACAGACCCTGGCTGGGCTCACGATCGTGGCCACCGGTACGCTGGCGAACTACACCCGCGACTCCATCAAGGAGACGATCATCGCCGCCGGCGGCAAGGCCTCCGGCTCAGTGTCGAAGAAGACCGACTACGTCATCGCCGGGGAGAATGCCGGCTCGAAGCTGACGAAGGCTGAGGATCTCGGTGTGCCGGTGCTCGACGAAGAGGCATTCGAGAAGCTGCTGGCCAACGGGCCCGATGCGGTGACCGGCTGAGGTCCTGCTGGCTCGATGGCCCACTGACCAAAAAGAGTGTTCAAACTTCGATGGTGAAAGGCCAATTCACCATCGAAGTTTGAACACTCTTTTCCGCCGGGGCTGTTTCCGCGGCGGCTCCCGCGGCTGTCACCAGGCTAGCCGCACTTGCTCGTCCGCCTGTCCCTGCCTGGGAAGAGCTCCCGGTCAACCGGTCTACACTGCCGCCATGAACGACTTGCCTCGCACCCAGCCCAGCTCGCCGGCCACCCCAGACTCGACCCCGAACTTCACGCCCGAGGAGCTGCGCGACTTCGCCTCCCGGTTCACCGCATTCGTCGACGCCATGGCCGAGTGCAGCACCGCCGGCGACCCTGCGGCCCCGAGCTTCCGTACGCTGCTGAGCGACCATCTCGGCGGCCCGGCCGAGCAGTTCGAAGCAGTCGCCAAGCGGTTCCCCATCTGGCGCTACGCTGACCTCGACATCGCCATCGAGGCGGTGCTCGGCGACGACCGCACTATCCACGGCATCAACACCTCAGAGGCCTCCTACGACTTCACCGAGCTCATCGCCAACCGCTACGAGGGCTTCGCTCCGGGCGCCGTGCAGTACGAGTCGGTGCCCACCGATCCCAAGGCGCGCCGCCGGGTCGCCGCGGAGGCGGTGTCCCTCTTCGTCCGCGACGGTCAGCCGATGGCACTCCTGCAGGCCCGCACCGGCGAGTTCGGCGAGCCTGTCTCCTATGTCTCGATCCTCGCCGGTGGTGATGCCGCCGCCGAGGCGGTGCTCACCGAGATCGCCGAGGCGATGAATGCCCGCTCGGCCCTGCGCGGGCAGGTTGTGACCTTCGGGGGAGGAGCCTTCGGCGAGGCGGCCCAGGCGGTGCAGTTCCATCCTCGCCCGCAGATTGCCGCCGACCAGGTGATCCTGCCGGCCGATTCGCTGGAGCGGATCCGCCGCCACGTGCTCGGCATCTCCGAGATGGCCGAGCGGCTGCAGGCTGCCGGGCAGCACCTCAAGCGCGGCATCCTACTCTACGGCCCGCCCGGCACCGGCAAGACCCACACCGTCCGCCACCTCATAGGGCTGAGCGTCGGCACCACCGTCATCATGCTCTCCGGGGAGAGCCTGGAGGCGATCAGCCTCGCCGCCGAGACCGCCCGCGCCCTGCAGCCGGCGATCGTGGTGCTGGAGGACTGCGATCTCGTCGCCGAGTCCCGCGACTTCTCCGAAGGCACCCGGCCGCTGCTCTTCGAAGTCCTCGACGCGCTCGACGGGCTGGCCGGTGATGCTGATGTCGCCTTCGTCCTCACGACCAACCGCGCCGAGGCGCTCGAGGAGGCGCTCGTGCAGCGGCCGGGCCGCATCGACCTGGCTGTCGAGATCCCGCGCCCGGACACGTCGGCCCGCCGTGCGCTGTTCGAGCTGTACTCCCAGCAGCTGAGCTTCAGCCCGGCCGCCCTCGATGAGGCCGCCGAGCGCACCGCCGGAGTCACCGCCTCCTTCGTCAAGGAAGCTGTGCGCCGCTCCGTCGTCCTCGCTGCCCTCGATGGGCGGGACGCCGATGATGCCTCGCTGCTGGCGGCAGTCGCCGAGCTGCGCGGGGATGAGGAGCGCCTGACTGCCTCACTGCTCGCCAGCGGGGGCGTGGATGAGGGGTTGGGCGCCGGTATCGAGGACTTCGATGGCAGCGCTGGTGCCGACGAGTTCGCCGGCGGTGCCACCGACTTCGGCACCGCCGGTTCCTGACGCCCGAGCCCTGACGCACCCCCGGACCACGAACGGGCCGCCCTGCCACCGGTTCAGCGAAGACTCAGCCGGGGCGAAGCGGGCCACCAACTGCAGGTGCCAGACTGCTCGCATGTGGATTCTCGCACGCCTCGTCATCGGCTCGGCACTCGTCTCCGGCACCGTCTTCGGCTCCGGCCACGTCACCCGGCTGATCGACACGCAGGCACTTCCCGATACCCCTGCCATCGCTGTCGAGGAAGCCGCCGCTGACAGCGACGACACCAGCGACACCCGGCGGGACGCCGTCGCCGAGGCGGGACCCACCGCCGCCCCGGAGGCCGCCTACCTGCCCACCGCCTCGGGCGCGGCGACCCGGCCCACCCGCCGGGACGACGATGATGACGAGGACACCCCCGCCTCGGGCGCGGCGACCAAGGAGAGCGCGACTGAGCGGGTGGAGGGCCTCGCTGCCGACCTGCGGCGGGCTGTCGCCAACGGCCACGCCACCCCCGAGGCGGCCGCCCGGTTCTTCACCGAAGTCTCCGGCTACATTCGCGAGGACGCCTGAGGCCCAGCCGGCGGTTAGACTCATCTGTGACACGAACGAAGACACAGAAGGGGTGACGATGTCGCAGACATCCGCGATCACCGCCGCTGAGGTCAGCCAGCTGGCCGACCTCGCCCGGATCGCCCTGACAGATGAGGAGCAGGCCGCGCTCACCGGCGATCTCAACGCCATTCTCTCCAGCGTGGCCGCCGTCCAGGAGGTCGCCACCGACGAGGTGCCGGCCACGAGCCACCCGATTCCGCTGAGCAACGTCATGCGCCCGGACACCGTCGGCGAGACGCTCACCGTCGATGAGGCGCTCTCCGGCGCGCCGGCCAGCGAAGACGGCAAGTTCCTCGTCCCGCAGATCCTCGGGGAGGAGTGAGCATGGCCGATCTCACTGATCTCACGCGCCTGAGCGCACTCGAACTCGCTGCCGGCATGCAGGCCGGCGATTACACCTCGGCGGAGGTCACCCAGGCCCACCTCGACCGAATCAGCGCCGTCGAGGAGCAGATCGGCGCGTTCATCACCGTCACCGCCGATGCCGCCATGGCCACCGCCGCCGACGCCGACCGGCGCCGGGCCGCCGGTGAGCAGCTGCACGCGCTCGCCGGTGTGCCGGTGGCGCACAAGGACCTCATCGTCACCGAAGGTGTGCAGACGACCGCTGCCTCGAAGATGCTCGAAGGCTGGGTGCCGCCGTACTCCGGCACCGTCTACCGCCGCACCCAGGAGGCGGGCATGCCGCTGCTGGGCAAGACGAACCTCGACGAGTTCGCCATGGGTGCCACCACCGAGAACTCCGCCTTCGGCCCGACGGCCAACCCGTGGAACAGCGCGAAGGTCCCCGGCGGATCCTCCGGCGGTGCCGCAGCAGCGCTGGCCGCCTACCAGGCGCCCCTGTCCGTCGGCACCGACACCGGCGGCTCCGTGCGCCAGCCGGCCGCCTTCACCGGCACCGTCGGCGTCAAGCCGACCTACGGCTCGGTCTCCCGCTACGGGGTCATCGCGATGGCCTCCAGCCTCGACCAGGTCGGCCCGATGGGCCGCACCGTCGCCGATGCCGCCGCCCTGCACGAGGTGCTCGCCGGCCACGATCCGCACGACTCGACGTCCCTGCGCGACCAGGCGCCCGGCTTCCTCGCCGCCGCCGAGGCCGGGGCTGCTTCCGGCAGCCTGGCCGGTAAGCGGCTGGGCGTCATCCGCCAGCTCACCGGTGACGGTGTGGAGCCCGGCGTGCAGGCCGCCTTCGACGAGGCGCTCGCGATCGCCGAGGCCGCAGGTGCTGAGATCGTCGACATCGACTGCCCGAGCTTCGCCTACGCTGTTGAGGCCTACTACCTCATCATGCCCTCGGAGGTGTCTTCGAACCTCGCCCGCTACGACGGCATGCGCTTCGGTCTGCGGGTCGAGCCCGAGGAGGGCCCGGTCACCGCAGAGACCGTTATGGCCGCCACCCGTGCCGCCGGATTCGGCGCGGAGGTCAAGCGCCGCATCATCCTCGGCACCTATGCGCTCTCGGCCGGCTACTACGACGCCTACTACGGTTCGGCGCAGAAGGTCCGCACGCTCGTGCAGCGCGACTTCGCCAGGGCCTTCGACGCTGCCGATGTGCTCGTCTCGCCGACTGCGCCGACGACGGCCTTCGCGCTCGGTGCGGCCAAGGAGATGGATCCGATGTCGCTGTACCTCGGCGATGTCGCGACCATCCCGGCCAATCTCGCCGGCGTGCCGGGGATGAGCGTGCCGGCCGGTGTGGCCGACGGTCTGCCGGTGGGCTTCCAGCTGCTCGCCCCGGCCCGTGAGGACGCCCGCCTGTATGAGGTCGGCGCCGGCATCGAGGCTGCCGTCAACGAGACTCGCGGGGCTGGCGTGCTCGCCGCCGCGCCGGAACTGTGAGGACGTGAGATGAAGTACGAAGACGCGATCAGGAAGTACGACCCGGTGCTCGGCATCGAGGTGCACGTCGAGCTCGGCACCGCGACGAAGATGTTCGATGCGGCGCCCAACAGCTTTGGCGTCGGCGCGAACGAGAACGTCACCCCGGTCTCGCTCGGCCTGCCCGGCGCGCTGCCGGTGGTGAACGAGACTGCGGTCGAGTATGCGATCAAGATCGGTCTGGCGCTCGGCTGCGATATCGCCGAGTCCTGCCGGTTCGCCCGGAAGAACTACTTCTATCCGGATCTGGCGAAGAACTTCCAGACCTCCCAGTACGATGAGCCGATCGCCTATGACGGCTCGCTGGAGGTCGAGCTCGAAGACGGCGAGATCATCACCGTCGACATCGAGCGCGCTCACATGGAGGAGGACGCCGGCAAGAACACCCACGTCGGCGGTTCCGGCCGCATCCACGGCGCGGAGTACTCGCTGGTCGACTACAACCGCGCCGGCGTGCCGCTCGTGGAGATCGTCACCCGTCCCATCACGGGAACCGGGGAGCGCGCGCCCGAGGTGGCAGCCGCCTATGTGCGCACCCTGCGTGACATCTTCCGCGCCCTCGGGGTGTCCGAGGCGCGGATGGAGCAGGGCAATGTGCGTGCCGATATCAACGTCTCGCTGCGCGAATCGCCCGAGGCGCCGCTGGGCACCCGGACGGAGACGAAGAACGTCAACTCCTTCCGTTCGATCGAGCGTGCCGTCCGCTACGAGATCGCCCGCCAGGCCACTGTGCTCGAAGCCGGTGACCAGGTGCTGCAGGAGACCCGCCACTTCCATGAGGAGACCGGCGAGACGTCCTCGGGCCGCGTGAAGTCCGACTCGGATGACTACCGCTACTTCCCGGAGCCGGACCTCGTGCCGGTCGAGCCGGCCCGCGAGTGGGTCGAGCAGCTGCGCGCCGACCTGCCGGAGCTGCCGGCGGCCAAGCGCCGCCGCCTGCTCGATGCGTGGGGCTTCTCCGAACTCGAGATGCGCGATGTCATCAACGCCGGTCTGCTCGACGTCATCGAACAGACGGTCGCTGCCGGTGCTGAGCCGGCTGCCGCCCGCAAGTGGTGGACCGGTGAGATCGCCCGGACGGCCAAGCAGGAGGACGCCGAAGTCACGACGCTCGTCACCCCGGCCCATGTCGCCGAGCTGGCGGGCCTGGTGAAGGCCGGCAAGCTCAATGACAAGCTCGCTCGCAAGGTCCTTGCCGGTGTCATCGACGGCAAGGGCAGCCCGACCGAGGTGATGGAGGCCGAAGGACTGGAGATCGTCCAGGACGACGGCGCGCTCGAAGCCGCCGTCGATGAGGCGATCGCTGCGAACCCCGATGTCGTCGAGAAGATCAAGGGCGGCAAGATGCAGGCGATCGGCGCTCTCATGGGCCCGATCATGAAGGCCACCCGCGGTCAGGCCGATGCCGGCAAGGCCCGCGAGATGATCATGGCAAAGATCAACAGCTGACCCGCCCAGCCCTCAGGCTGATGCGGCTCATGCGCCCGCAGCGGACTTCGGTTCGCTGCGGGCGCATGTGTGCTGCAGCCGTCTGCGTTCAGTGAAGCCTCAGGCCGGCGGCGTACACTGACGGCAACCTCGCCCGCCTGCTCACCGGAGGAGTGCAGATGGCCACGATCTCGTGGAAGTCCCTGTGGGAGCGCAGCTGTGCTGGAACGCTGCCGACCTACCGGATCCTCGTGCCTGATTCCGTTTCCGAAGACGTCCGCAAGGTCTGGCGCGCACGCAGCTACCGCGTCGATGCCACCGAGCCGGGCTCCCAGCTCGTCACCGCCGGGATGTCACGCAACCTCATCGGCTCGCGGGTGAAGTTCGCAGCCGCCACCACGGCCGGCGTGATCGCGACGGGAATCGCCGCACTGCCGACTGTGCTCATCAGCGTCTTCGACTCCGTGCCTGAAGGCGGCGTCATCACCACTGGCATCATCGGCATGATCTCGGCTGCCGGTGCCGGCTACACCGGCTGGAAGTACCGCAAGGACCCGCGTCGGCTCGACCGCAGCGCCAAGGAATCCGCCAGTGCTGCCGAGTGGATCACTCCTGAGCGCCTGGGCTGGATGCCGGGACTGACGAAGGGCCAGGACACCGATGAGCAGCGGCTGTTTCACCTGACCGTCGCCACAGCGCAGAAGATCGCCCGCACGCGCGCCTGGACCCACCCGATCATGCAGGACCACGTCTCCCGCGTCGACCTCGACCATGCGGTGGCCTCGATCGGACGGCGGCTCGTCGAACTCGTCGAGCTCCGCACTGAGCTGGAGCACATGCGGCAGAACAATGTCATCGCCGGCGGCGGCACCCCGGCCGACCTGTCAACGGACAAGCAGCTGGCCACCTACCTGCGGCACCTGACGCGGGCCTTCTCCTCGATGGTCGACCGGGTGCTGGCGCTCAACGCCTACTATGAGCGGCTGCGCAAGCTCGACCAGCAGCTGCTCATGCTCGACCAGACCGAGCGCTCCCGGGAGATCGGCAGCCGGGTGCTCGATGTCATCTCGCGTACCGCTGACGACGAGAACGCCGACTGGCGGCTGCAGGAGCTCAACATCGAAGCCGAGGCGCATGCCGAGTCGATCAACGAGCTGCTGCGCGAGCTCACCGTCACCGCCGAGGGATTCGACGATCTCGATGAGCTGGATTCGAAGATCGCCCGTGCGCAGAAGCAGGTCGACGAGCAGTTCGGCCTGAACCGAGCAGGGGAGAAGCTCGGTCAGAACCGCGAGCAGCGCCACCTGTCCTGATCAGCAATTGTGCTGTTCGTGTCGAGTCGACGAGCGTCGATTCTGCACGAAACGCACACATTCAGGCCCGACGCCGTGCTTTTCGTGAGGAATCGAGATGTCTCGATTCGACACGAAACGCAAATCGGCTGCTGACCGTCCACCATCGTGCGCACGGCAGTGGAGCGCGTGATCAGCCACGGCCTGCCAGGCTTGTGATACCACCGTTCGTCTGTGCGCACTCAGTCAGCCGGCCTCATGTGCGTCCGGCTCGCCTTCGCGGCGAGGCGGTGCGCCCAGCCCGAGAGCTTCCTTGGCGGCAACAGCCCCCGCGATCACTCCGACCACGCCAGCGCCCACAAGAAGCGAAGCTGCCAAGCCCTGCGACCCCCATACAGCACCACCGACTAACTGGCCGGCGCCGACTATAACCGTGAAGATGGCCGCAACTGTCGAGGTCAGAGTGTTGCGCAGTGCGTCGGAGAACATCTTCTGCTGCATTGCTGCCAGCAGCGCGCCAGATGCGCCGAGTCCGACCTCAGCCAGCAGCAGCCCAGCAAACGAAACGGCAGCATCCACGGATGCGATGCCTAGACCTGCAGCCATCACACCCAGTGATGCGATGAGTGCCCAGTGTTTTGTTGTATCCACAAGGCGGGAGGCTAGATACGAACCTGTAGCGGCCGCAGCGGTGAGGACAACCAGTACGAGCCCGAGTGTCGAAGCCGAGAGCGCCCCGACTTCGAGGGTTTTCGGCTGCCACACCAAGACCAGAACGCCTTGGCCGAAAGCCAGAGCGCACAGCGCCGCAACGAGCGTCCAGGACCTGCGGGCAACGACGAAGGCAAACCCCGCTGCCCAGGCTGAGCGGATATGCACGGACAGACCGCCGGATCTGTCGAGAGTTTCCGGCGGCCATGCGAACACCACCCAGCCTGCCGCGATCAGCAGTGCCACCCCAGAGATTGTGAGAGTAAGACCCGTCCCGACAAGGTCCCCAAGCACGAACACCGTTGCTCCGCCTGCCGCGGCGCCGACCCATCTCCACGAGACTCCCGATGCGGATACGCGGGCGACTCGCTCACCAGCAACCATCCGGTTGAGGGCGTTGACCGTGTAAGCCACCGGGGCTCCTGAGTAGAATGCCTGCGCGACATTGAGGAGCAGAAGACCGGCGGCAACGGCGAGAACGGTCGTCGACAGGCCGAAGAGAGCCTGACCTGCGGCCCACATTGTCAGCCCGACGACCAGGATGCGCTTGTTGCCGATCCGGTCGGCGATGATCCCCGTTGGAATCTCGAGCGCAAAGCTCACGATCCCTGCGACCGCGAGAAGCGCACCGACCGCAGCCGGCTGCACACCGATCTCCGTCATGTGGTAGACGAACGTGGCGCCGAACACGAAGTCCACCAGAGATGCCACAACCACGACGGCGCGATAGTTCGCCGTGACGCGCCGGATGTGAAGCTGCGCTTCGGTTTCCACTATGCGCCTCGAGCCAACGACATGCACTTCACGGCTGTGCAGCTTCGGCTAGCTGTTTCGCCCATGTTGCAGCGCAGGTCAGGAGACGTCATAGCACTACTCTCTCGCGGAACGAGGCCCGGGTCGAGAGCACCGACGCGCACCATGGCATTCCTTCGCCTCAGCTCACCGCAGCTGCAGATCTGCGCATCAATCGGTGCCGGTCTGAAACCGGTTCAGTTCAGTGCCCGAAGGGGTCCTCATCGGTGCCGGGCAGCCAGGACAGGCCCGGTTCGTTGTAGCCGAACTCACGCTGCGCGCGCTTCCACTTCTTCGACCACTTCGCATCGAGCCGGTCGACGTACAGCGTGCCCTGGAGATGGTCGAATTCGTGCTGCATGATGCGGGCGAACCAGCCCTCCACCGTCAAGGAGACCGATGCGCCGGTGCCGTCGACGCCGTTGACGGTGACTTTGTTCGCGCGCTTGAGCGGGAAGTCGAGCGCCGGCACCGACAGGCAGCCCTCAGACTCGTCTTCGATGCTCGGGCGACCCTGCGGGATCTTCGAGGCGACGAGGATCGGGTTGACGAAGACACCGCGGCGGCGCACGCCTGCGACCTCATCGTCGGCTTCGTAAACGAAGATCTGCTTGCCGACGCCGATCTGCGGTGCCGCCAGGCCCACACCGTTGGACGCGGCCAGGGTCTCGAACATGTCCTCGATGAGCTCGGCCAGCTCAGCGTCGAAGGCTTCGACTTTCTCTGCCTTCCGGTGCAGCACCGGCTCACCGTAGACGACGATGGGATGAATGGTCATGGGCTGAAGTCTATCGGCTGACCCCAGCCGCTGTTCAGGACAGGGCGTTCGATGTCCGGCAGATCGGCTGCCGGGCCGCGGCCCCGATTACCTCTTGACAGCCCGCCGGAATAAGCTGGAGGCACATGCGGTTGAGAGCAGTAGATACTGCCTCCCGCAGTCAAATCAGCAGCTGAAGCCATTGGCTGGTGTGTGAGCGAAGAGCTCAGCGCTTGCAGCTGTCCTGCTCTTCGCTGTCGACGTAACCCTCTCTGCTGAGTCGAGCCACGGCTCAGCCCAGACGTGCGAATCGAAAGGACACGCCCGTGAACATCTATTCCAATATTTCTGAGCTGGTCGGACGGACACCGCTCGTACGACTCAACAAGGCCAGCGAGCGCAGCGGCGCGGAAATCGTTGGAAAGCTCGAGTTCTACAATCCGGCGAACTCGGTCAAGGACCGCATCGGCGTCGCGATGATCGATGCGGCTGAGAAGTCCGGCGAGCTGCGCCCCGGTGGCACGATCGTCGAAGGCACCAGCGGCAACACCGGCATCGCGCTGGCCATGGTCGGCGCAGCCCGCGGGTACAAGGTCATCCTCACGATGCCCGAATCGATGTCGAAGGAACGCCGCGCGCTGCTGCGCGCTTTCGGCGCCGAACTCGTCCTCACCCCGAAGGAGGAGGGCATGAAGGGCGCGGTCGCCAAGGCTGAGGAGATCGGCAAGCAGGACAACACCGTGCTGGCCCGCCAGTTCGACAATCCGGCCAATCCGCAGATCCACCGCGAGACCACCGCCGAGGAGATCCTCGCCGACACCGATGGTCAGGTCGATGCCTTCGTCGCCGGCATCGGCACCGGCGGCACTATCACCGGTGTGGGTGAGGTGCTGCGCAAGCACAACCCGGACGTCACGATCGCCGCCGTCGAGCCGGCCGCTTCGCCGCTGCTGAGCGAAGGCACCGCCGGACCGCACAAGATCCAGGGCATCGGCGCGAACTTCGTGCCCACCGTGCTCGACACCGAGATCTACGACGAGGTCTTCGCCATCGGCGATGACGAGGCGATGGAGAAGGCCCGCCAGGTCGCCCGCGAGGAGGGCATCCTCGTCGGCATCTCCTCCGGCGCTGCAGTCGCTGCCGCGGAAAAGCTCGGCGCGCGTCCGGAGTTCGCCGGCAAGCGCATCGTCGTCATCATCCCCAGCTTCGGTGAGCGCTACCTGTCGACCCCGCTCTACGCGGACTACATGGACTGATCGGCACATGTCAGCACTGCGAAGACTCGCTCTCGGCGCGGCGGCCGCCTCGGCCGCCGCGCTCGGAGCCGCCTATGCCGCCCGGCCGGCATTCCGCCAGGCCCTGCGCGAGGATCTCGACACCGCCAAGCGCCGCGACCCGGCTGCCCGCAACGACCTCGTCACGCTCATCAGCTACCCGGGTCTGCACGCCATCTGGGCACATCGCGGCATCCACAAGCTGTGGCAGCACGAAGCCGGCAAGGTCCCGGCGCGTTTGCTGTCCCAGGCGGTGCGCACGCTCACCGGCGTGGAGATCCACCCCGGAGCCACGATCGGCCGGCGCTTCTTCATCGACCACGCCAACGGCGTCGTCATCGGCGAGACCGCCGAGATCGGCGACGACGTGATGCTCTATCACCAGGTCACCCTCGGCGGGGCGACGATGGAGCAGGTCAAGCGGCACCCGACCATCGGCGACAACGTCATGATCGGCGCGGGCGCGAAGATCATCGGCCCAGTCACCGTCGGCTCCGGCTCCTCGGTCGGGGCGAACGCCGTCGTCGTCAAGGACGTCCCGGAGGGCTCGACAGCCGTCGGCATCCCCGCCACGATCCGCCAGCCCGGCAGCGGCCGGCAGGCCAACGAGTGGAAGCTCGAAGACCCCGCCCTGTGGATCTGACGGGCAGCCCTGGCCGTCACCTCGGCAGGCCCGACCGTCACCTCGACGGCTGACTGCACGTCACCTGTCGGCCGGCTCACGCCCGATGGCCTGAGCCGGCTCACAGGAACGCCGGACTACACTCACGACCATGAGCGCACAAGACCGGGTGACACCTGCCCATTCCGTGGTGATCACACTCGCCGTCCTGTGCGCGATTGCGTATTCGACCTGGGTGATCCTGCCGCGCATCGACCCGGAGCTCAGCATCATCACCGCCTTCGTCTCCGAGTACGCCGCCGACGGCCGGCCCGGGGCCGGCCTCATGCGCACCGGGGACGCGATCGCCGGGGAGTTCATGGTCGCCATCGCAGTCCTCGTCGCGGCACCGGGCCCGAGGTGGGTGCGGCTGACGCTGTCCGGTGGGCTCATGCTCGCCGGAGCGGCGACGATCGGCGATGCGATGCTGCCGATGGAATGCACCCCCAGCCTCGATGTGGCATGCGCTGCGGCTGAGAAGAACAGCACCGTCGGGCTGGCACACCAGCTGCATTCGGTGACCAGCAGCCTCGTGGGCATCGGCATCGCCGCAGCCGTCATCGCCTCGATCATCATCTGGCGCAGGCGCGCCATTGCCGTGAGCCTGGCCGCAGGCGTGCTGCTGAGCCTGGCACTCAGCGCCTTCAACGGCGTCGCCGGCGAACCGCTGGCCCTGGGCATCGTCCAGCGGATCTCGCTGGCGATGGTGAGCCTGTGGCTCGTCGTCTTCACCATCACCCCGCATACTGGAGAGCATCGACTGCAGATCGAGCGCAGGCGCAGTGCGGCTGATGCAGACCGTGCAGCTTCCGCCGGCCAGCCCGAACCGGCAGTCCTGTCGTGACGTGGCGTCGGCAGCTGCGGCATGTGCCGATCCTCGGCCGGCCCTCTCGGCTGCTCGACGTCGGTGCCGGGCCGCTCGTGGTGTGCGTCTCCGGTGTCGCCTCGACCCTGACCGATTGGCTGCTGCTGGCTGCCGATCTCGCCAGCGACCACCGTGTCATCGTCTACGACCGGCCCGGCTACGCCCCGGAGGATCGCCTCCGCGCACGCCGTGCCGAACTGCACGAAGAAGCCCGGCGCGCCCTGGCCGTCGCCCGATGGGCGCAGCGCACCCAGCCTCCCGGCGCCCCCGCCGGGCTCACCCTCATCGGCCATTCGATGGGCGCCTACGTGTGCGAGGCCGCCGCCCGGCTGGCGCCGGACGTCGTCGACGCCATCGTGCTGCTCGACGGCTCGACCCTGTCCGAAGCCGGCAGCGAGCAGCGCCGCAGCTCCGCCCGGCGCTCGGCACTGCTCGCCCCGGTCATCCGGTCACGTTCGATCATCGCCGCCTGGCATGTCCTCGGGTCCTTCGCGATGTGGGTCGGGGTGCGCGGCCGCGCTGAGATCTGGCGCCGCTTCCCCGGCACGGCAGCGGAGTTCCGCGCCCACAGCGTGCTCGCAGCCACCGTGCGCGAACTGCTCGACTTCGAACACCTCGCCGATGCGCTCGCCGCACTGCGCCCAACCGCACCGCTGCACCCGGGCCTGCGGGCCGGTGTCTATCCTGCCGCCTCCTTCTGGCCGAGCCAGGCGCCCGGTGCCGGTGAGCGGCTGCGCACCTGGCGGCTGGGGCTGTGGGACGAGCAGACGTGGATCGACGCGGTGCTGGCCGAAGCCCGCACGATCTCACAGGAGATCGACATCGACTTCTCCGTCATCACCGGCTCCGGCCACTTCGTCATGATCGACCAGCCGCACGCCGTCGCCGCCCGCGTGCGCCGGATCGCACCGACCTGAACCGGCCGCCGAGGCGGATGCCGCACCATGCGCGAGGCGGGGTGCCGCAGCATGGAATATCCGCCTCGGGCACGGTGTTACGATGGTTGTAATTGAAATTTAAACCACTAGGGACGGGTGAGCACCGTGGAAATCGGCATCTTCTCGATCGGCGACGTCACACCCGACCCGCACACCGGCCGGGCGCCGAGCGAACACCAGCGGATCATGAACATGATCGAACTGGCGACCACCGCCGAGCAGGTCGGGCTCGACACCTTTGCGATCGGCGAGCACCACAATCCGCCCTTCGTCGCGCCGGGCACCCCGCCGGTCCTGCTGTCCCACATCGCCGCGCGCACGACCACGCTGCGGCTGTCGACGGCGACCTCGCTCATCACCACCAACGACCCGGTCAACATGGCTGAGGACTATGCGATGGCCCAGCACCTCTCTGATGGGCGGCTGAGTCTCATGATGGGCCGCGGCAACACCGGCCAGGTCTACCCGTGGTTCGGCAAGGACATCCGGCAGGGCATCCAGCTGGCGGTAGAGAACTACAACCTGCTCCACCGGCTGTGGCGGGAGAAGAACATCTCATGGCAGGGCAAGTTCCGCAGCCCGCTGGAGGGCTACACCGTCACACCGTTCCCGCTCGACGACGTGCCGCCGTTCGTGTGGCACGGCTCGATCCGGTCCCCGGAGATCGCCGAACAGGCCGCCTACTACGGCGACGGCTTCTTCCACAACAACATCTTCTGGAATCCCGGCCACACCGCCCGGATGGTCAACCTCTACCGGCAGCGCTACGCCCACTACGGCCACGGCCGCGCCGACCAGGCCTTCGTGGGCCTCGGCGGACAGGTGTTCATGGATGAGAAATCGCAGGACGCCGTGAAGTTCTTCCGCCCGTACTTCGACAACGCCCCGGTCTACGGCCACGGCCCGTCCCTGGAAGACTTCACCGCCCAGACGCCGCTGACCGTCGGCTCCCCGCAGCAGATCATCGAACGCTACCTCGGCATGCGCGAATGGGCCGGGGACTTCCAGCGGCTGGTCTTCCTCGTCGACCACGCCGGCCTGCCCCACGACGTCGCGCTGCGCCAGGTCGAGATCCTCGGCACCGAGGTCGCCCCGGTCATCCGCCGCGAGATGGACGCCGCCCGCCCGGCCGATGTGCCCGACTCACCGACCCACGACTGGCTCGTCGCACGCCACCGCGCCGGCAAGGACCCGGTGCCCGGCGGCCGGCAGAACACCACCGCAGAGGAGGACACCGATGTTTGAGATCGTCACTGTCGCCACCGGCCTGAGCGAGGACTCGACGACCTCGCGGCTGGCCGCCCGGCTCGCCGCCGCCACCGCCTCGGCGCTGGAGACCACCGCGCCCGAGGTGACGGTCACCGAGATCAATCTGCGCACCCTGGCCAAGGAGATGGTCACGATGACCGTCTTCGGGCTGCCCTCGCCGGCCCTCGACGACGCCTTCGCCGCCGTGCAGCGCGCCGATGCGCTCATCACCGTCGCCCCGATCTACAAGAGCCATCCGGTGGGGCTGCAGACGCTGTTCTTCCAGCTCATCGACGATGCCGCGCTCGCCGGCGCCCCGGTGCTCATCGGCTCGACCGGCGGCACCGCCCGGCATTCGCTGGCCGCGGAGACGAGCCTGCGTCCGCTGCTGAGCTACCTCAAGGCGATCATCGTCCCGACCGCGGTCTTCGCCGCCACCGACGACTGGGGTGCGGACACCTCGGGCATGGGAGAGCGCGGCGGCCTCGCCGAGCGGATCACGGCAGCCGGAGCCGAACTGGCAGACCTCGTGCGCGCGCTGCGCCCAGCGGCGGCAGGGGAGGAATCCCTGGAGATGGCAGCAGGGGAGGAAGCAGCCGGGCCCGGTCTGCCGGAACTCGAGCTCGCCCCCGGGGAGACGGAGGCACAGCAGCACGCCGGTGACCGACAGCAGGCCGGTGACCGGCCGCAGTTCGCCGCGCAGGTCGCCACGCCGGCGGTGCGCCGCGGTCCGGTCGACGCACTCGACCCGAACGCCGTGACGCCGTTCGCCGAACTGCTCCGCAGCTGAGCCGCGCACCCCTGTCAGCCGGGCGGGGAAGAATGACACAATGGGCGTATGAGCACGCAAGACGCCATGAGCGCCCAGAGCATCCGCACGATCGCCTTTCCCGACTCCGAGTTGCGCGACCGGGTCATCGCCCGGATCCCGGCCCACCAGCGCGCCAACGTCGACCTCGTTGTGTACTCCGCTGAGGAGAAGTCCGACAAGACCAGCCCGGACGACGTCGACGTCCTCATCCTGCCCTACACCGACTTCGGCCCGACGATCGAACTGATCCCGCAGCTGGAGAACCTCAAGACAGTGCTGCTGCAGACCACCGGCTACGACCCCGTCGCCCACCTTCTCGACGAGGGATACACCGTCGCCACCGCCTCGGGCGTGCACACCGGCGGCACCGCCGAACTCGCCGTCGCCTTAGTGCTCGCGAAGCTGCGCGGCATCGACGCGGCTGCGCGCGATATGGTCTCGCGCAACTGGAACCACCGGCGGCGCCGCTCCCTGCAGGACCGCCGGGTGCTCGTCGTCGGCGTCGGGGAGATCGGCGATGCGATCGCCGCCCGACTGGAGCCCTTCGACGTCGAACTCACCCGTGTCGCCTCCCGCGCACGCGAAGATGACCGCGGCACCGTCCACGGGCCGGAGGATCTGCCGAAGCTGCTGCCGCACGCCGAGGTCGTCATCCTCATCACCCCGCTGACCGATGCCACCCACCACCTGGTCGACAAGGAGTTCCTCGCCCAGCTGCCGGACAACGCACTTGTCGTCAACGTCGCCCGCGGCCCGGTCGTCGACACCGATGCGCTCGTCGAGGAGCTGCGCTCCGGGCGCCTGCAGGCCGCCCTCGACGTCGTCGACCCGGAGCCGCTGCCGGAGAACCACCCGCTGTGGGGCACCCCGAACACGCTGCTGACCCCGCACATCGGCGGAGACACGACCGCCTTCGAACCGCGCATCGTGCAGATGCTCACCGAGCAGGTCCGCCGCATCAACGACGGGCAGAAGCCGCTCAACATCGTGAGCTGACCTGCGCGTCTGCCTAGCTAACGCTCCGTGCCCGAGGCGGGCCCCGCCTCGGGCACGGATGTGTCCTGGGCAAATGGGCACGGAAGTCTTGCCCAAAGCCTGCGGCGACCGGCGCCTCGGGCCCGTTTCCCGCAGGATTCCAGCCGGTGTGTCCGTCATGTGGGGCGCCCGGTGGCGGAATCGAGGCGGCGACCTACACTGCCCTCATGAGCACAGTGAACGAGGAATCAGCAGTGGAGAACCCGCAGTCCGGCGGCGCAGCCGGCAGCACCGTCGGCGGCGTCGCCGATGGCGTTGACATCAAGCCCCGCTCCCGCGACGTCACCGACGGCCTCGAGCGCGCCGCCGCCCGCGGCATGCTGCGGGCGGTCGGCATGGGCGATGACGACTGGGCGAAGCCGCAGATCGGCGTGGCCTCGTCATGGAACGAGATCACCCCGTGCAACCTGACGCTGGAGAAGCTCGCCGGCTTCGCCAAGGAAGGCGTGCACAACGCCGGCGGCTACCCGCTGGAGTTCGGCACCATCTCTGTCTCCGACGGCATCTCGATGGGCCATGAGGGCATGCACTACTCGCTCGTCTCCCGTGAGGTCATCACCGACTCGGTAGAGACCGTCATGTCCGCCGAGCGCCTCGATGGCTCGGTGCTGCTGGCCGGCTGCGACAAGTCGATCCCCGGCATGCTCATGGGCGCCGCCCGCCTGGGCCTGTCGAGCGTGTTCCTCTACAACGGCTCGATCATGCCCGGCACCGCGAAGCTGTCCGACGGCACCGAACGCGAAGTCACCCTCATCGACGCCTTCGAAGCCGTCGGAGCCTGCCGTGCCGGGAAGATGACCGAAGCCGATGTCGACGCCATCGAACGCGCCGTCTGCCCTGGTGAGGGTGCCTGCGGCGGCATGTACACCGCCAACACGATGGCCTCCGCGGCCGAGGCGATGGGCATGTCCCTGCCCGGCTCGGCCGCCCCGCCGGCCATCCACCGCAACCGCACCCTCTTCGCCCGCGAATCCGGGTCCGCGGTGGTCAACCTGCTGCGGCAGGGCATCACCACCCGCGACATCATCACCCGCGAATCGCTGCTCAACGCGATCGCCGTCACGATGGCCTTCGGCGGTTCGACCAACGCCGTACTGCACCTCATGGCCATCGCCCATGAGGCGAAGGTCGACCTGAGCCTCGACGACTTCAACCGGATCGGCGACAAGGTCCCGCACCTGGGCAACGTCAAGCCCTTCGGCGAATACGTCATGAACGACGTGTTCAAGATCGGCGGCGTGCCGGTCATCATGAAGGCCCTGCTCGACGCCGGACTGCTCTACGGTGACTGCATGACCGTCACCGGCAAGACGGTCGCCGAGAACCTCGCGAAGATCAACCCGCCGGATCCTGACGGCAAGATCCTGCGCGCGCTGAACAACCCGATCCACGCCACCGGCGGGCTCACCGTGCTCAAAGGATCGCTGGCACCAGAGCGGGCGGTCGTGAAGTCCGCCGGCTTCGACGCCGACGTCTTCGAAGGCACCGCCCGCGTCTTCGACCGCGAACAGCCGGCCATGGACGCGGTGCTGAACGGCGAGCTGAAGAAGGGCGACGTCGTCATCATCCGCTACGAAGGCCCCAAAGGCGGGCCGGGTATGCGCGAGATGCTCGCCATCACCGGCGCGATCAAGGGTGCTGGCATCGGCAAGGACGTTCTGCTCATCACCGACGGCCGGTTCTCCGGCGGCTCGACCGGCCTGTGCATCGGCCACGTCGCGCCCGAGGCTGTCGACGGCGGGCCGATCGCCTTCGTCGAAGACGGCGACAGGATCACCGTCGACATCGCCGCCCGCAGCATCGACCTCCACGTCGACGAGGACGAGATGGCCCGCCGCCGCGAGAAATGGCAGATGCCGGAGAATCCGCGCCTGCACGGCGTGCTCGGCAAGTACGCCAAGCTCGTGCAGTCGGCCTCGGTCGGCGCCGTGACCACCTGATCGGGCCCTCCTGATCGACTCCGGCACCTGTGCCGGTGCCGCGCACCCGCTCCCGAGGCGGTGGCTGGAGCCCAGCCACCGCCTCGGGAGCGGTCGTTGAGCTGGCTGTCATCGACATACTCGACATGGGGAGACGAAAGTCGTAGAAGCTCTACGAAAGGCCAATGGTGGACCTGGTTGGGATGTGTCAATGTTGAAGGCAGGGCGTAGTTGCACACGGCCCGAACCACAATTATGAAAAATCGAAGAGGAAATGTTATGAAGGCACAGGCAAGGTCGGTCGTATCGTTAATGCTCGCGGTGACGTTTCTAGCCGGTGGCTCCAGCATTGCTGAAGCAGCGCCGAGCGAAAAATCTCTTGAGGAGGAAGCGTCGACGTCCCGTCTTCAAAGCCAATATACGGATGAAGAGATTTTGCAGTTGCTCTTCGATGGCACGGGCCGCGTGGCGGAGGAGAATCCAGATTTGCTCGAACGATTGAACTTCTCGGAAGAGCGACCGGAGACGAACAAGGAGCTTCTCGACGAGGTCATCGGAAAGTACCTTGACTACCATAAAGATTTCAAGTCAGAGGTTCTCGATCCGCTGACCTCGGGTGATCCACTGAAGGTTGAAGAGGCCTTAGTGACTCTCACTGATACGTATTTTGAAATGCTTGAGGCTGAGTACGGTGTGACTGCTCTGTCGGCTGAAGCTCAGGACGGATGTGGGGCAGGTGCAAAGGTCTGTGTAATCGCCTATGGTGCGGCCTTCGTGAATGTAGCCGTGTATGCAAATGCTGCTGTTGCAACTATGGCAGTCGTCGCACTCGCTGTGGTTCCGTCTGCCGTGTCTTACCTGATGGCTCCGGACGCGGCGGATGGCGAACTTGTGAAAACTGAGCTGATCGCGAATTTGACGCGTGCTTTGGCTGCATGAGGCGAAACTTCGAATTATGTACGGAAGAGCGATCGTAGGTATGGGAGTATTGATGGTGGGAACACTAGTGTTCCTGGCGTCAATCTTTTACTCACTGCCGAGCAATGTTGTTTCTGACCGTGGTAAAGTAAATCCGCTCCGCGCTCTCAGTGTTGATCTCGCTCCGCAGGGTTGGGCGTTCTTTACCAAACCGCCTTCCGAGCCAGATCTATTCTTCTACGATTCGACAAGTCTAAAATCGCTTATGATTACTCCTCAAGGGCGTAGCGACAATCTTTTTGGGCTCAGTCGTACGCAGAGGGCCCAGGGTCCTGAAGGGCCAAATATGCTCCTGCGCCTTACGGATGAAGATTGGCATCAATGCGAGACCGGTGACGAGCTCGAAACATGTATTAAAACAATGGAGTCAAATAAGAAGAAGGTGCACAAGGTAGATAATCGGGCACCAATAAAGACTCTATGGGGTGAGGTGATAGTGGTCCAGGCGGCACCAACGGCTTGGTCCTACCGGGATCTTACCCCTGAAAGTCATACACCGCTGCACGTTGTGAAGCTGAGTGTGAAGTGTTGAATAGTATTACGTCAGTACTTTCTTATACAGACAGGGCGATATCTGCGACTCCTGCCGGCTCTCGAAAGATCGCGCTAGCCCGAACACTGATCGCTTCCGGGCAGTTGTCTGTCCTATTATTCACAGACTGGCACGCACTCTTTGTGCCGACGGACGGCGGGTCCTTTGGTCCATCTTGTAATGGAGTGGGCAGAGTAGGCGCCTATTGCATGATGTACGATTCAGTGGGCCTAGTATTTCCCTCTGTGGTGATGATAGTAGGCTTGGTTATCGTATTGAGTGGATTCTTTCCGAGGTATACGGGAATTCTCCATGCATGGGTAACGCTATCGATATCTCCTGCAACTAGTTTGCCTGACGGTGGCGAGGCAGTGTCTCAAATTGTTGTTGTCATCCTCGCCGTAGTCCTGTTGTCTGATGGTCGTTTGAATCATTGGCATGCCACAACTTCCAGTGGGTCTCCGTTGCTTCCGGTGACATGGGCTGCGAGTCACCTGCTGCGCTTTCAGCTAATCTGGGTGTATTTGAATGCTGCTATATCGAAGACGTCGGTGCCCGAGTGGAAGGATGGGACTGCCGTATATTTCATCACGTTGGATCCCATGTTTGGTACATCGGGGCCGTTCGGCCTAATCTTTGATTGGCTAGTAAATATTCCTGTGTTTTCTCTTTTGATGACGTGGGGGGCTATAGTTATCGAGGTTGCGATAGCGTTGCTCTTGCTCGGCTCCGCCCGGTGGCGGCCGGCTGCGTTCTGGTTGGCTGTCCTTCTCCATGGAATGTTTATCGCCATGATTGGGTTGTGGTCGTTTGCTTTTGTGATGATCGGCGCTGTGCTGGCGGCAACAGGACCTACATTGAAGCTCTACGATATCGCCTTTTGGAATTGGTTTGATGAGCGAAGCTCCAACTCGCTGTCTAATATGGAAGAGGTGCGAGGGTGAATCGAATACGTGTGTATGTGAAGACGCACTGGATGAATGGGTGGTTCATCCGAATGTTTGCCTCCCCGGTAGTGTGTGTGAATGACAGGCAGTTTCCAGCAAGTTTCACTGAACCGACTGTAGTTTCTGTTGACGTCCATGCCCTGCGAATTGGTGCAGGTATCCGCTACTTCTCTCGCGGTCCGGTATTGGGGTGTGAGCCTGAGCTCTTTCGTGTGGATGAGTCGTTTAATGAGGTCAACGTGGTACTCAAGAACGGCTTCTGGAACCATTCCCCATTCAGAATCGTTTCTGCCGGGTGATTCGCGGCTACGTTTCGCTGCGGATGCGCCGGACGATCGTGTTGGTGAAACCCCGCCCCTGTACGACTCACGGTCGTACCGCGCCCGGTTTTACGGGCTCTTCAGAGTTGAGTGTGGGCACGCCGATCGGGCAAGGGTGTTGGAGATAGACGTCGAGGTCCTCGATGATGAGCGGACTCTTACCTCTGCTTACTCCAAGGACCTCGACAATGCCTAATTCTATGTGTCCCTGCGCTGTTGCTCTGGATCGCTGTGCCAGGTGTGACGTCCTGCTCGGATTGCCTGACTTCCATCTCATCCACGCCGAGGTCACACACCGCCGTCGTCCTCGACATCGAGGCCTGCGACCCGCTGACCGGTTGCCCCGGATGCGGTGTCATCCCGACCGGCCACGGGCGCGTCACTGTGACCCTGGTCGACGCCCCATCCGCTGGACGGCCTGCCTGCTTGCGATGGCGCAAGCACCGCTGGATCTGCCGCGAGTCTGCCTGCCCGGTCGTGACGTTCCTCGAGCAGAACACGCAGGTCGCCGCCCCGCGCGGCCTGCTGACAA